>CAZQTQ010000314.1:0-5648 GCA_964596025.1 uncultured Rickettsiales bacterium | reverse complement strand
CGTGTGGCCGACGATGTAGGCGACCTCCGGGGGCGAGCAGGTCGTGTAGATGCCGGCGGGAACGCCGCCAGCAGCCATAGCCGCAAGGTCGAGGATGACCCACTCCGGCCGATTGAATCCGAGAATGCAGACCTTCTGGCCCGGCTCGAAGCCCAGAGCCACCAAAGCGCGCGACGCACGGAGTACCTGGGAGCCATAGGTGGCCCAGTCGGTCGAATGCCAGCCCTCCGCACCGCGGACGTTGTAGGCCGTCTCAGAGGGACGAACACGGACCTGCTCGAAGAGACGTCCGGGGATGCTATTGGCGCTCATGCCTGTACTCCTGGGCGGCGGGCTACCGCTGATGTGGGCGCATTAGACGGGGTTTGCTGTCGGGAGTAAAGGCGTCGGATGAGAAGGGGTTCGTCCGAGCAGGGGCGCATCCAGAGAACGACCTACGCCCTCGGGACGATCCTTTGGCGTGGAAACGGGTCCGGCACAATTGCCCCGGGGCAGAGGGATCCGCCCCCGAACTCCTCGGCGCGCCGATCTCTGCGAGGGCCATGCCCCCGCTAGTCGACCCGCGACAGAAAGTGGCCGATAATCCCCCAGCGGGCCGGACCGCTCTGGGGATCTGTACATGTGGCGCAAAGCGATCCTGAGCGAGGTCCGCGAGCGAGTAGACCGCCTGCCCATCCCCTTTAATAACCTGGGTCTGGATCCGCTGGGAATCTCCAAAGACCACCTGGGTTTCTTCTACTCGTTCCTCGTCCCTCTCTACCGTCACTACTTCCGTGTCTTGAGCTTCGGCACGGAACACGTCCCCTCCTCGGGGCGCGCCATGATCATCGGAAACCACAGCGGAGGCCTGCCCTTTGATGCGGGCATGGTCATGGCGTCGCTCTTCTTCGAGCTGGACCCACCAAGGCATGCCCACGGCATGGTGGAGAAGTTCGCTCAGAACTGGCCCATCGTCTCCCCCCTGTTCAGCCGAGTCGGACAGTTGACCGGCCTACCGGAACACGCCAACCGGATCCTAGAAGAGGAACGCATGCTGCTCGTTTTCCCGGAAGGGGTTCGCGGGATTGGGAAGCTCTACAAGCACCGCTACGAACTGGTGCGCTTTGGGACGGGGTTCATGCGCATCGCGCTGCGCACCGAGACGCCCGTCGTTCCTTTTGCCTTCGTCGGCGCCGAAGAGGCCTACCCCACCGTCCTCCACCTCCGCGGCCTGGCGAAGCTGGTAGGAGCGCCGTATGTCCCGGTGCCCGCCCACATCATCCCCTTCCCGCTGCCACTGACCTGCTCGGTGCATTACGGTGAGCCGATGCGCTTCAAGGGCACCGGCACGGAGACAGACGACGTGATCGAGGGCTACGTCGAGGAAGTCAGGGAGAAGGTGGCAGAGCTGATCGAAGGGGGACGAGCCGAGCGGCGCAGGCGGCTGGCAGAGGAGGACTCGATGAGACAGGACGTCGGGCCATGAAGGTCGTGATCACCGGCATCGCCGGGGTCCTGGCGCGGCGGGTCTGCCACCACCTCTTGCGGGCGGGCCACACCGTGATTGGCATCGACCGGCGGCCCTGGCCCGATGCGCCAAAGGGAGTAAAGGTCGTCCAGGCCGACATCCGGAAGCGCCCAGCCGAAGACGTCTTTCGGAACGAGAAGCCCGACGGCCTCATCCACATGGCGACCGTCACCCACCTGACGGCGTCGACCGAGGAGCGTTACCGCATCAACATGCTGGGGACGCGGGCGGTCTTCGAGCACTGTCATGACTACGGAGTTGGGCGGGCGGTCTTCGTAGGACGGCACACCGTCTACGGGGCAGCCCCAGACGCGCCCCTCTACCGGAGCGAAGGCGAGCCGCCCCTCGCCGCAGCCACCTTCCCTGAGCTGGCTGACCTGGTCGCCGCCGATCTCTTCGCAGCAAGCGCTCTCTGGCGATGGCCAGGGCTGGACACCTCCGTCCTGCGGCTGGCCTACACCTTGGGGCCCACCGGCCGCGGAACCCTGGCCTCCTACATCCGGGGGCCGCGCGTCCCCACCGTCTTGGGCTTCGACCCCCTCTTCCAGTTCCTCCACGAGGACGATGCTGCCGTGGCGATCGTGCTGGCACTCGAGGCGAGCCTGCGCGGAGTATTCAACGTCTGTGGACCCCAGCCGATCCCCCTGCACCAGCTCTGCTGGTCGACGGGTCGCCGTGCCATACCGATCCCTGAGCCGCTCTTCCGACACACCTTGGGGCACTTTGGATTTCCGCGGCTGCCGGCCGGAGCCACCCAGCACATCAAGCACCCCGTCGTCATCGACGGGAGTGCATTTGTCGAGGCCACCGGTTTCGAGCACGACTTCGACGAGGAGCAGACCATGGCTGCCTTCGCGCAGAGCCAGCCTCTCTAGACAGGCGGCACCGCCGGGCACCGATGACCCCGCTCTCCCCCAGACCCACGTCCGCCCCCCTCTCGGTCCCAATTTCCCCCTGCCCCACTCCTCATCGCTGTGCTACGGTCCGGCGCTCACTCAGAGTGAGGGGTAATGGAGACCAAACGATGCTGCGAAGAGAAGTATTAGCCCCCCTGGGTCTACTGCTGTTCCTGACCACCGCTTGCGGAGGCCCCGGTTCCGGAAACGACTCCGACGGAGCCCCCTCATCCTCGGACATTCCCAGCTACTACGGCACTGCCAAGGCCATTCTCGAGACCCACTGCGTGGGTTGCCACACCGAAGGGGACATCGGCCCTTTCCCACTCGACAGTTATGAGGCTGCGTCCGAAGCCCGGGCTGCCGTCGCGGCAGCAGTCGCAAACGGAAGCATGCCGCCTTGGCCACCCAACCCGGACTGCTCTTCTTACTCGAACGACCGGTCCCTTCCAGCTGCCGACAAGGAAGCCCTGATCACCTGGGCGGAGGGAGGCGCGCCCGAAGGCGACCCCGCCGAATACACCGAGCCGCAGTCCGATGAAGAGGAGTTCTCACAGCCCGAGGACTTCGACCTCACGCTGCAGTTGCCCGAGCCCTACACGCCGACCCTGAGCCCAGACGACTACCGCTGCGTCATAGTCGACTGGACCGAAGAAGAGACCCGATACATGACGGCCTTCCGGGTGTTCCCGGACCGCAGGGACATGGTCCACCACGTCATCGCCTACGTCTCCACCCCAGCCGCCGCCGACACCTATCGAAGCCTCGACGAGCAGCACGAGGGCCAGGGCTACCCCTGTTTCGGAAGCCCCGGCGGCAGCACAGGCACCGACGCCCATTGGCTGGCAAGTTGGGCTCCAGGGGGTGGGACCCGCTCCCTTCCCCAGGGTACTGGCATCCAGATCGACCCCGGCGCCGTCATCATCCTGCAGATGCACTACAACACCCTGACAGCCGACGTGCAGTCCGATCAGAGCTCGATTGGGCTCAACATCGCCGACAGCGTCGAGCGAGTTGGGGTCGTGATTCCCTTCACCAACTACCGCTGGATTTTCGGGTCGGAATCCATGTCGATTCCAGCAGGAGACGAGTACGTCGAACACAGCACCAGGGAAGACCTCAGCGATCAAATCCTGGACTACCTCGGAAGTCCGGCCTCTCTTAGTTCGGGGGACTCATTCCGGCTCTACTCCGCAGGCCACCACATGCACCTCTTGGGCACCTACGGGAAGAGCGTAATACACCGGGCGGATGGCGACGAACAGTGCCTGCTGGAGATCAACGACTGGGACTTCAACTGGCAGGGTGCTTACGCGCTAACGGAACCACTTGATGTCCATCCCGGAGACGAGATCCAGCTCGAGTGCCACTGGGACAACAGTGCAGGCAACCAGGCCGTCGTCGACGGCGAACTCCAGACACCGATCGATCTGGAGTGGGGCGACGGCACCCGAGACGAAATGTGCCTGGGCATCTACTACATCACGGGCCTCTAGAGAGCCCACCAGGAGGGGACGATGACAGGGAAAGCAATCGCTGAGCAGGTCGGAGCCCTGCGGGCTCAGTTCAACCAAGGAACCACTCGTCCGGTGGAATGGCGGATCGCCCAGCTCAAAGCGCTCAAGCGCATGCTCGTCGAAGAGGAGGGCCTCCTGGGCGACGCCATGAAGTCAGACCTCGGCAAGAGCCACTTCGAGGGCTGGTCCAGCGAGACGGGCTTCCTCATCAACGAAATTCACCACGCCCTCAAGCACGTCAAGGACTGGATGCTGACCGAGCGCGTCGAGGCACCGCTCGCCTTCCAGCCGGCCTCCTGCACCATCCGAAAGGAACCCTTGGGCGTCGTCTTGGTCCTGGGCGCCTGGAACTACCCCGTCCAGCTCAGCCTCTGCCCGGCCCTCGCAGCCATCACGGCTGGCAACTGCGTACTCATCAAGCCCTCTGAGCTCTCGCCGGCCTGCTCAGCCGCACTGGCCGAGGTGGTCCCCAAGTACCTAGACCCCAAGTGCATCCAAGTGGTCGAGGGAGGAATCCCGGAGTCCACCGCCCTCTTGGAGCAGCGCTGGGACCACATCTTCTACACCGGAGGCGGCCGCGTGGCCCAGGTGGTGATGGCGGCAGCAGCCAAGCACCTGACGCCGGTCACCCTGGAGCTGGGTGGCAAGAGCCCTGCCATCGTGGACAAAAAGGCCAGCCTCAAGGTGGCAGCTCGGCGCATCGTCCGCGGCAAGTACTGGAACACGGGGCAGACCTGCGTGGCCCCGGACTACGCGCTGGTGCACGAGGAGGTGCTTGAGCCCTTCCTGGCCGCAGTCAAGCAGACGATTCGGGACTTCTATGGGGACGACCCCAAGGCCAGCCCGGACCTGGGCCGCATCGTCAACGAACGCCACTTCGACCGGCTGGTAGCCCTATTGGACCAGGGAACGGTCGTCAGCGGCGGGAACAGCGACCGAGAGAGCCGCTACATCGAGCCGACCGTCGTCAAGGACGCTCCCATGGACAGCAGCTTGATGACCGACGAGATCTTTGGACCCATCCTGCCGGTCCTCCCGGTCAAGGACATCGACGAGGCCATCGCCTTTGTGAATGCGCGGCCCCGCCCCCTGGCGCTCTACCTGTTCACCCGCAGCCGGAAGACCGAAGAGGTGGTGCTCAGCCGAACCTGTTCGGGCGGGGTCTGCGTCAACGACACCCTGATGCACCTCGCCGCCCCGGACCTTCCCTTCGGCGGCATCGGACCCAGCGGTATGGGCGCCTACCACGGTCGCACCGGATTCGAGACCTTCACCCACCGCAAGTCGGTGATGACTCGCTCCACACTGGTAGATCCCCCACTGCTCTACCCTCCCTACACCGAAGGGAAGAAGAAGGTAGCGAGGATCCTGCTCTAGACCCCTCCGAGGGCCCCGGCCAGGGCCTGGACGTGCTCATCACATACCCCTTGTTCGCGCAGCGCGTCGTCTAGTTCCAAGACGTAGTCGAGGTTGCTACCGCTTACTCCGCGCGCCCCTCGGACCTGCCTCAGCTGTTCGCTCAGGGGGGCGGGGCCCAAGAAGTTGGGATTGTTCGGCCCGGCGCGGTAGGTCAAGACGCCGTCCACGCGACCGCCTTCGACCACGTCGACCGAGACCTCCAGCCGCTCGTAGCCGGCCCGCTCCCGATGATCCAGCCGGGCGAGTACTTCCGCACGCTCTGCCGCATCGATCTGGGCAGTGCTGCGCGCTTGAGACGGCGCATCGTGG
>CAZQTQ010000313.1:0-5660 GCA_964596025.1 uncultured Rickettsiales bacterium | reverse complement strand
TTGCATCCAGCAAAGTCACTACCGACGGGTCGGCGAACAACGCGGAGAGTTGGGGGCTGCTCTGGTCCAGCTGGTACTCCAGCGAACGCAGGTCGTCGGGCTCCATGAAGAGCATGCCGTGGTCGATGAAGAAGTCCCGCTCCTGCTCCAGGTAGACCGCGCGAACGAGCTCGGTGTTCGCGGTGTAGACCTCGGCCAACTCCTTGGCCACCGTGATCATTTCTTGTCGGTCGCTGCCCTCCACCACGACCTGTACGGTGAATGCGCCGGGGAAATTGTCCTCCCAGTAGGTCTGCGCCTGGACCGTCGGTTCGTCGGCGTCCATCGCGTCCTTGAAGGCTGTCTTGATGGCGATGTCGTGGGCCAAGCCGATGGAGACGAGGGTGAAGAGGACGGCTAGCCCGAGGACCACATGGGGTCGGACGACGGCGTGTCTCGCGATGGCGTGGAGTAGGCGCTGCATCGGTTCTCCTGGTTCGAGGCCTTTGGCCGGACCAATCATGCCGCACAACACAGTCCGACTGCACCCAGTGCGTTTGGATGGTCGCGCGGGCAGGCGCTGGCTCGGTCCGCTCTCTCCGGCCCAACCGTTGGATCACAGCTCACCGGCGCGCTGCCAGGCTCCGAAACGCTCGCCGATCATTCGGGTTGGGGGCCGCGTGTATGGGGTCGGAACGGCTCAGGAAACTGGGGTCGGGGACTGCGACTCTGCTTCGTTCACTTCGGGTCCTACTCGGATGCAGGCTTAGGCTCTGCTTCGGTGTCTGCGCTCTGGGCCTCGGTGGCCGCGGGAGCCTGGGGACGGACCCCCAGAGTCGTCTCCAGGAACAGGGCCGAGACCCGCTGCCACAGGTCGCGGTTGCTCTTCTTGGAGAAGCCATGGCCCTCGTCGTGGGCGAGGAAGTACCAGGCCTGGTGGCCCGCTTTGTTCACCGCGGCGACGATTTGGTCGGCTTCGCTCTGAGGCACCCGTGGGTCGTTGGCCCCCTGGCCGACGAGCAGGGCGCTGCGGATCTTGTCCACGTGGTTCAGGGGCGAGATCGACTCCAGGAAGGCACGCATCTTCGGATCGCGCTCGTCACCGTACTCGGCGCGGCGTAGATCCCGTCGGTAGTCCTTGGTGTTCTCGAGGAAGGTCACGAAGTTGCTGATGCCTACGACATCGATGCCGGCCACCAGACGATCCCCGTAGTGGACCAGGCAGGCGAGCACCATGTAGCCACCGTAGGAGCCGCCGGTGACTGCGACGCGCTGTGAGTCCAGCTCGCTGCGCTCGCCGATCCAATCCAACAGGGCACCGATGTCCTTTACCGAGTCCTCTCGCAGTCTGCCGTTGTCCAGCGCCAGATAGGAGCGGCCGTATCCCGAGGAGCCCCGCACGTTGGGCACCAGGACAGCGATCTTGGATTCGTTCAGCAGGTACTGCCTGCGGGCCGAGAACCAGGGCTGGGCCTGCCCCTCGGGCCCGCCGTGGATGTCGATGGAGACGGGAAAGGGCCCCTCGCCCTGGGGACGGTAGTAGAAGGCGGGGATCGTGCGGCCGTCGAAGCTGGTGTATTCGATGAGCTCGGGTGCTCGGAAGCTGCTGCTGTCTAAGCCACCGATCTCGCTGTGGGTCCACTGGGTGATCTCGCCGCTGTTCGTGTCGAGCGTCCAGGCGTCGCCGGTTCGGGTTGGGCCCGCCGCGGTGAAGCCGAGGATGGGAGCCTTCCGAGCGAAGCTCAGCCCATAGAGCAGTCCGCGCGGTGCGTTCTCGATCTTGCGGATCTTGTCGGCTGCCACATCCATGACGTAGAGGGCGGCATACCCCCCCTCATTGGTGGTGAATGCGAGCTGGCTGCCGTCCTCGTGGATCGCCAGGTCCTCCACGTCCCAGGGGATGTCGGCGGTCAGCACGGTCCAGCGCCAGCCCTTGCCCTTGCGGTCCACCCGGTAGAGCTGGATGAACTCTCCGCCGCGATCCGAGGTCACAAAGAGGGTGTTGGGGTTGGGTCCAAAGACGACGTCTCCGTAGAACGCGGTGTCCTTGCGGCTGCCGCCGATGATGCGCTTGGCCTTGCCCGTGGCGACGTCGACCCAGTGAAGGCGGGAGTCGGCTCGGGAGACGTACTCGTAGCCAATGAGTGACTTGCCGTCGGGCGACCAGGGGCCGGCGGTCCAGTAGCCCTTCGCTTCGGTGAGCAGGGTGCCGCTGGGGGTCTTGCCGTCGCCGACCCAGAGGTCGAAGTCCTTGCCGTTGCGTTCGTTGGACGAGTAGGCAATCTGGCTCCCGTCGCGACTCCAGCGCCACCCTCCGTGGCGCGCCCCGCTGTGGGTCAGCTGAGTGGTGGTGCCGCTGTCCAAGTCGTAGCGGAAGATCTGGTGCTGCTCGTCCCCCCCGATGTCGCCCGAGAACAGGAAGCTGCGGTCGGAGCCGGGCACGTAGTTGGGGTGTTTCGAGGGTTCGCGTCGGAAGGTGATCTGAGTGCGTGCGCCACCGGGCTGGGTCACACGGTGCACCTGGGGGGTCTCACCGAGGCGGGTTGTGATCAGGATGCTGGAGCCATCGTCGGCTACCGAGCGCATCGAGGCCCAGCGCGTACTCTCGTACTGGGTGAGGCGTGCCATCAGGTCGGCGGGGATCTCGGGTACCCCCTGGAGGCTGGGGCCCGTGCCGCCGGCGAGACCCGAGGCTGGGGTTGAACTCAGAGCAAAGGTAAGGGCAAGGCTCAGCCATCGAATGGAGGTCATGCGGGCTCCCAGGTTTGTGGGGGCGGCAATGATGGCACGAGCCGCCGCTTAATGGGTGCGCCCCAGGGCTGAGCCGGGGCTTGCTTCTTGTCCATTCGCGCTTCCTTCTTCTTGGCAGGAAGGGGATCTTCGGTATCGGTGGTCGGTATGCTTCGCCCCTGGCTCTGACTTCGTCCGCATCGGGAGAGTTCGATGGCTCGCATCCAGTGGCTTCGTCTTGTCGGACTCGCCGTTCTGCTGGTCCCGCCTGTCGCTGCCGCCGAGTCCGGCGAAGAGCCGACAGAACCCGAGGCCGCAACGGGCGAGGAGACCTCCTCCTTCGAGCTGAGCCTGGCCGACTGGATGCCAGCCTTTCGACGGGCCGACCCCCTCCAGCGTGACGCCGCCCTCCGCCGGTCCATCGCCTCCTTGGCGGTGCAGCGGAGCGAGAATCCACAAGGGATCGATCTCAGCCTGGACGCGGGTGCCGACGGCGGCCTCTGGGCCTGGACGAGTGGGGCCAGCGCTCTGGGCCAGGGCGGCTTGGAGCTCGACCAGGCCTCGCTGAGCGGGCGGGACGCAAAGGGCCACCGCTGGGCGCTGAACGGCAGCGGGCGGCTGGGACTTCCGGGTTCCACCCTCCTCGGGGGCAGCTCGGCCTCGGTCGGCGGCGCGCTCTATGGCTCGGTTGCCGGGAACCACCAGGGACGGCTCTACGAGTTGGAGACCCGCTACCTGGCCTTGGACGAGGACGCCGCCGCGAGCCGCGAACAGGACGTCCTGCGACAGCGCTGCTGGCTGTCGGTCGACCTCTACCTCCTGGCTTGGAACCTTCAGGAGCAACTCCGGGTGGTGGAAGAGCTTCTGGAGACCCGCGAGACGAACCGCGCCCAGACCGAGCGGGATCACCGCCGCGGCATGGTGCAGCGCCTCGACTACCTCAGCGCCCAGTCGGATCTCGTCCGGGCCCAACGACGGCGGGAGGTCTTGGCCGGTCGTCTGGAGAGCGCTCTCGCCAGCCTGGCCTCCTTCCTGGAGCAGAGGCCAGACGTCCTCGCGGATCCTCGTCCCTCCCTCAGCGAGCTGCTTCCCGAGCCGGGTGCCCCCGAGCCCGCTTCCTTGGATGCTCACCCCTCAGTGCAGGCCTCTGGCCAGGTTCGAGAGGCGCGTCTGGCTGAGTCGGTTTGGGTGGAGCAGCGCTACAAGCCGCAGGTGGAGCTGGGTCCGGAGGTCCAGGTGGGCACCCAGAGTCATCAGCTCGACCCGACCCTCCAAGAGACCCAGAGCTTGAGCGTGAGCGGTGGCGTGGCCATGCACCTGACGGTTCCGGTCAGCGCTCCGGCCCGGCACTACGAGCAGAGCATCCTCCACGAGCAGGCGGAGCTGGCGCAGGCCGACACGGACGAGACCCTTCGCTCCCTGAGCGAGCGCCGAGACCGGGCCCTGGCCCAGATTCAGAGTGCGGAGGAGGGCGCAGCCCTGGTGCAAGCCCAGTTGGAGCTCATCGACGCGCAGGTGCGCGAGGCCTGGTCCCGCTTCCTCAGTGGGCGCTTGGAGTACCAGGACTACCTCTTGCACTACAGCCAGTACGAAGAGGCACGGCTTGCCGCCTTGGAGCTGGAGCTGGCCGCACTGCAGGCGCGAATCGTCCTGGCTGAGCTCGTGGCTCCCTTGCCTGAGATATGTCGATGAGGTCGTTGATCGCGTTCTTCGTCGACCGCCCCCTGGTGGTCAACCTCGTCACCGTGATGGTCTGCCTCTTTGGGGTGGTGACGGCCCTGGGGATGTCCCGCACCCTGCAGCCGCCGCTCACCCTCAAGGCGGTCTCGGTCACCGCGTCGCTTCCTGGGGCCTCGGCCGTCGACATGGAGCGCTTCGTGAGCTTCCGTTTGGAAGAGGCGCTCCAAGACCTCCGGGGACTCAAGGAGCTCGAGTCGACGACTCGAAACGGACTGGTTCAACTGCAGCTGAGCTTCGAGCCCGGCCACGACGACATGGCGGCCAGCGTCGAGCAAATCAAGAGTCAGCTCTCGGCGATTCGGCACCGTCTCCCTCGGGACCTCCGCCCGCTCGACATCCAGCAGCAGCTGCTGGATCAGCTGCCTGGACCCGGGATGCACCTCGAGGGCATCGATGAGGCCAACCCCGAACATCGTCGCTACGTCGACTCGCTGACGGAGAGGCTCCGACGCCTCCTCGGGGTGGTCGAGGTTGAGAGCTCGCTCCGGGACCAGAACCTGCACGTGGTGTTCGACAACGCTGCCTTGAACCGTGCCGGTCTGGATGTGGTTCAGGCGAGGCATCGGGTCCTCGAGTTCCTGCACTACGCGCCGGTAGGCCAGGTCCGGAGTGGGGACGACGAGCTGGCGATTGCAGTGGACAAGGGCTTTGATTCCATTGAATCCCTGCGCTCCCTACCGCTGGTGGTCAATCGGGCGGGCCACGGAGTGCGGCTTGATCAGGTGGCCCGGGTCGAGCTTCGCTTCGAAGAGGAGTGGCAGCGCGGGACCCTGCGGGGCGCTCCGTTTGTGGACGTCCAGGTGCTCTCCCGGACGGGCAACGACTCCATCCTCTTGTCCGAGCGAGTTCAGACCGTGGTGGAGGAGTTTGCCGCTCGAGCCCCCGAGGGGGTCACGCTCACGATCTCGGAGGACTACTCCGAGCTCATCGAACACGAGCTCGACATCCTCCAGAAGAACGGCCTGGGCGGCATCCTCATTGTGCTGGTCATCTTGCTGATCTTCTTGGGCTGGCGGATCGCGGTGATGACCGCGCTGGGCCTGCCATTTTGCTACCTCGGCTGCCTGCTCCTGGTGGACGGAGCGGGTGTCGACTTCAACCTGATCTCCCTGGCCGCCATGATCTTGGTCCTCGGCATCTTGGTGGATGACGCCATCATCGTGTCTGAGGCCTTTGCCGCCCGCCTCAAGGAGGGCCTGTCACGCCGTGAC
>CAZQTQ010000312.1:0-5670 GCA_964596025.1 uncultured Rickettsiales bacterium | reverse complement strand
CACCGGGAGGCCGATCCCAAGCGTTTCCAGCCCATGAACGTCAACTTCGGCCTCCTGCCCGACGACGGGGTGCGGGTTCGGAGGGCGCAGAAGAAGGAGCACCGGGCCCAGCGAGGGCAGGCTTGTGTCTCCTCCCTGAGGGCCTGGGCCGAGGCGCAGGCGGTGCTTCGCCCGGTGCCGCAGCGCCTCTTCCTCCACGAAGCTTCAGCCTGAGCGACCGGGAGCGGATTCTTGGCCTGGGCACGGCAGGGAGACTGAATGCAGGAGCAGGTCGAACGCTTCCTCGAGTTTCTGCGCGTCGAGCGGGGCCTGTCGCCCCATACGCTCAAGGCCTACGGGCAGGACCTCGCTCAGCTAGGGGAATTTCTTGCCGCCCGCTGGGGCCTGGCGAAGAACGAGCCAGCCGACCTGGACCGAATCGAGGTCCAGGACATTCGTGCCTTCCTCGCGTTGGCTCAGGGAGGTACGGCTTCATCGACGAGGGCCCGTAAGCTCTCGGCGGTTCGGGTCTTCTTGGACTGGGTGGCCGAGCGCCGCGGAGACGACCGCAACCCGGGGCGGGCCATCGCCACGCCCAAGCAGCGCAAGCACCTGCCCAGCGTACTTAGCCTGAGAGATGCCGAGCGTTTGGCCGAGGCCAAGCGGGAGGGGAGGGGGCTGCTCGGCGAGGTTCTGGCCCTGCGAGATGGCGCTCTGGCCGAGCTACTCTACGGCAGCGGTCTGCGGGTTTCGGAGTGTGTTGGGCTTGACATCGACCGGATCGACCTCACATCAGGCGAGGTGCGGGTTCTCGGCAAGGGCAGCAAAGAGCGCATCGTTCCCATGGGCGAGCCTTGCATGCGTGCGCTCAGGCTCTGGCTCGAGGCGCGCAAGGTCTTGGGGCCCAAGGATTCAGATGGCCAAGCGCTGTTTCTCAACGGGCGAGGCGGCCGGCTTTCGGCTCGATCGGTGCGCCGCCTCGTCAAGGACCGAGCTCTGAGGGCAGGGCTCGTCCAGGACGTCCACCCCCACGCCTTGCGCCACTCTTTTGCCACCCACCTCCTGGATGGTGGCGGAGACCTCCGCGTCATCCAGGAACTGCTCGGCCATGCCAGCCTCTCCACCACCCAACAGTACACCCACCTTACGGTCGACGGACTTCTCGACACTCACCGTTCTTGCCACCCGCGAGGCAAGGAGGCGCCGCCGCCCATCCCCGACTCGGAGGAATCGAAATGACCACCGTACTTAGCGTTCGCCGGGGGGCTGATGTCGCGCTCGCGGCCGACGGCCAGGTCACGCTCGGAAACACCGTGCTGAAGGGCTCGGCCCGCAAAGTGCGCAGCCTGGCTGAGGGCAAGGTCTTGGCAGGCTTCGCCGGCTCAACGGCGGACGCAATGACCCTGTTTGAGAAGTTTGAAGGCAAGCTCAGCCAATACCCGGGAAACCTTGCACGGGCTGCCGTCGAGCTGGCCAAGGAGTGGCGTACGGACAAGTACTTGCGCCACCTCGAGGCCTCGCTGCTCGTCGCTGACGCCGAGCGGACCTTGGTTGTGACGGGCAACGGAGACGTCCTCGAGCCCGATGGCGGGGCTTCTGCCGTCGGCTCGGGCGGCCCCTACGCCTTGGCTGCTGCCCGGGCCCTCCTGGACCACACCGAACTGGACTCGGAGACGATCGCCCGGAAGTCGCTCTTCATCGCCGGGGATATCTGCATCTACACCAACCAGGAACTCAGCGTTCTGACGCTTTCCAGCCCGGAAGGGGCCTAGCCGTGGAGATCGACACGCAAGAGGCAGTTGCCGGAGCGGAGTTGACCCCCCGCCAGGTTGTGCAGGAGCTCGACAAGTACATCGTCGGTCAGGCACAGGCGAAGCGGGCCGTCGCCATCGCGCTGCGCAACCGGTGGCGACGCAAGCAGGTCGAACCGCCACTTCGGGAGGAGATTGCGCCGAAGAACATCATCCTCATTGGGCCCACGGGCGTGGGTAAGACCGAGATCGCGCGCCGCCTGGCCCGCCTGGCCAAGGCTCCCTTCCTGAAGGTCGAGGCCACCAAGTTCACGGAGGTCGGCTACGTCGGAAAGGACGTTGAGTCGATGATTCGCGACCTCTTGACCGTGGCCGTGCGGATGGTCCGGAAGGAGATGGAGGCCAAGGTCGTCGGTCGAGCGCGCGAGGCGGTACACCAGCGCATTCTCGACGCCCTGTATCCCCCGGGAGGGAACCAAGACGGCACCGACAGCGAACGCAGCGAGCGCACCCGCGAGAAGCTGGCGCGGATGCTGGAGCAAGGCAACCTAGATGATCGGATGATCGAACTCGACCTCAAGGGGTCCACCGGCGGGAACCCTCCAGCCGTTCAGCTCCTCGGTGGTGGGGACCTCGGCTCGCTCGGCGACAACCTTCAGGACTTGCTGAGCGGCTTCATGCCCAAGCAGTCGGTGCGCCGGCGCGTGTCGGTCGGAGAGGCCCGCATTCTGCTGGAAGCCGAAGAAGCGGAGGGGCTGGTCGACCAGGCCCAGGTTTCTTCCGAGGCCATTCAGCGAGTCGAGCAGGACGGAATCGTCTTTATTGACGAAATTGACAAGGTTGCGGTCGGTGGCGACACCGGTGGCGGTCGGGGGCCCGACGTTTCCCGAGAGGGGGTGCAGCGGGACATCCTTCCCATCGTCGAGGGCTCGACGGTCAATACCCGGCACGGACAGGTCCGAACCGACCACATCCTCTTTGTTGCCGCAGGGGCCTTCCATGTGTCCAAGCCGTCTGACCTGATCCCGGAATTGCAGGGACGTTTCCCGATTCGGGTGGAACTGGCTGCGCTCACTGAGGACGACCTGCGGCGCATTCTCGTGGAGCCTCAAAACTCGCTGATTCGCCAGTACCAGGCCACACTCAAGACCGAAGGGGTGGAGTTGAGCTTCGACGAGGCTGCGATCGAGCGCATCGCTGCGCTCGCGGCCCAGGTCAACGCGCGCCATGAGAACATCGGTGCACGAAGACTCCACACCGTGCTGGAGGCTCTCCTCGAGGAACTCAGCTTCGAGGCTCCGGATCGGGATGACGGAGAGCACCGGGTGAAAGTCGAAGAGGTAAACCAGCGACTGGAGCCGATCCTGGAGGACGAGGATCTGAGTCGCTACATCCTCTGAGACGTCCCATTCGGTTGCCCCCCTGGTGTAGAGTCCTCCCTTGGAGTGATCACGAAGAATCCCAACCGTTTATGGAGTTCTGACGACACCGGGGGCGGAGTTTCAGCCCACCGCTTGGCTGACCCCTTTGCCATCCAAGACCAAGAGCTTCCATCGACTCCACCGCCCCACGAGGGGCAGGACGTCGCGCCCCCTGGGCCGTCGGCTGTGGAGGCAAAGCCGGCTCCGACGCCTGCAGCAACGTCCCCTTCGGTCGCCTCCTCCGGTGCCTCGGTTGCGGTCCCCTCGTCTGCTCCCGTCCCGTCCTCGGCGCCTCCTCCATCGGATGGTGTGGCCGGTGAGCCCAGTTCCCTGTCCGACAGATCACAGCCCTTTTTCTTCGACGACGAGGGGTCGGCCGCGGGACTCGACCTCAGCCTCGACGACGAGCCTGGCGTCCTGGATGGGAAGGTCGTGCAGGCCGACAACCCCGACGAGTTCGACTTCGACTTCGGTGCAGATGAGGAAGGGGGTGCCGAGGGACCGGATGTCTTTGACGCCCTCTTGCGGGGGGGAGGAGGCGAGGCGGCTGCAGACTCGGGTCCGTCCACGCTGGAGGGTGCCGCTGCCGAGGGGGGCGGGGAATCCCACCCGACTCCGGCCGCCGAGTCCGGCGACTCATCCGATCTGAGCGGGGGGGCTGGTCTCAAGACCGAACAGCGCGCTGCCATCGACCAAGCCTTCGACGGGATCCGGGAGAAGAGCCACTACGAGGTCTTGCTCCTGCCCCGTTCGGCCGACGCGCGCGCTATCAAGCGTTCTTTCTACCGTCTGTCCAAGGAGTACCACCCGGACAAGTACTACCGAAAGAACCTGGGAGTCTATAAAGAGAGGCTCGAGGTGATCTTCAACACGATCTCTGAGGCCTACAGCGTCCTTAGCGACACCGGGGCTCGGAAGGTCTACGACATCGACACCTTTGGCAATCTGAGACCCGAGAAGGGCACCCCGACCCAAGCGACGACGACGGTCGATTTTGTGCCTCGGGCCCTCCGTCGCCGGCAGAAACAGGTACCGAAGACGAAGAAGGCCGCCAAGAAAAAGCCGCCGCCCGAACACATCCTTAAGATTCAGAAGCAGTTGGCTCGGCGTATTGCGAAGGCCCGCCAGCAGGTTGATGACGGAAGATTGGCTTTTCAGCAGGGCCAGTATCAGCAGGCGGTCAGCCTCTTGCAGTCCGCGATGACCCTCGATCCGCGCAACACTGGCGCTGTCGGTGTCTTGAAGAAGGCCCAGGCTGCGCTCCGCAACCAGCGCGCAGAAGTGCAGTACCGCCTATCTCAGGAGGCCTTGCTGGCGCAGGACACCAAGCGCGCGGCCAGCCTTCTCCAGGCAGCGGTCGACTGTCAGCCCACCATAGGCAAGTACCACAATGAATTTGGTAAACTCGTCTGCACTCATACGCTCCAGCAGCGCGTGGGTCTGGAGATGCTGAGAAAAGCGGTGGAGTTGGAGCCCAAAAGCGTCGCCTATACGTTGGACCTCGCGGCGTCCTACGCCGAGTTGGGCATGCCCAGCAACGCGGCCCGAGCCTACGAACGAGTGCTTCAGCTCCAGCCAAAGAACTCGGTGGCCAGCAAGGCCCTGCGGAAGCTTCGGTAGGGCTTTGAAGAGCAGAGACGGTTGGGGAGTGGGCCGGACCTTGCGGCCCGGCGTGGAGCGTTGATGGACACGGTCATCGGCATCGACCTGGGTACGACGAATTCCTGTGTGGCCCTCTACGAGAATGACGGCGCCGTCGTTCTTCCCAACCGAGGCGGCTACCAGACGACCCCGTCGATTGTCGCGTTTGCCGAGGGCGGTAAGCGCTTGGTCGGGCACATCGCCAAGCGCCAGTCGGTAACCAACGCCAGCAACACGGTCTTCGGTGCCAAGCGCCTCATTGGACGCCGCTTTGACAGCAAGGAGGTCCGCAAGACCGTCGAGGTCGTACCCTACGGCATCGTCGAGGGCGAGGAAGGCCAGTGCATTCTCGAGGCCGGTGGCAAGTCCTTTACCGTTCACGAGATCTCGGCCTTCGTTCTGATGGAGATGAAGAAGATCGCCGAAGACTACGTCGGCACGCCAGTCAAGACGGCCGTGATCACCGTTCCTGCATACTTCAACGACGCCCAGCGGAACGCCACCAAGCAGGCTGGTCAGGTAGCGGGTCTGGACGTGATTCGCATCATCAACGAGCCCACCGCTGCGGCGCTTGCTTACGGATACTCCCAGCACGAGCCCGTCAAGTTGCTCGTGTTTGACCTTGGCGGGGGCACCTTCGATGTCTCCGTTCTCGGTGCGGCTGACGACGTCTACGAGGTGATGAGTACCTCGGGCGACACCTTCTTGGGTGGTACGGACTTCGACGGGCGGGTCATCGACTACTTGGCTGAGAGCTTTCTCGCCCAGCACGGGATTGACCTGCGCGACGACAAGGTCGCCTTGCAGCGCCTCCGGGAGGCAGCTGAGACCGGAAAGTGTGAGCTGAGTTTCAAGAAGACGGTCGAGATCACCCTGCC
>CAZQTQ010000311.1:0-5674 GCA_964596025.1 uncultured Rickettsiales bacterium | reverse complement strand
CCCAACTTCCTCGACTCGGACAGCGACAACGACGGCCTCCCCGACTCGGTCGACGGAACGGCGGATCCTGAAGGCGACGGCTATCCGGCCTATCTGGACCCGGAAGCGGATGGAGACGGAATTCCGGACGCCCTCGAGGTCTGCGGCGACCCCTACAACCCTTGAGACACCGACGGCGACGGCAGCCCCGACTACCTCGATTCCGATAGCGACAACGACGGCATCATCGACTACCTCGAAGGCATCGGCGACAACGATGGCGACGGGATCCCCGACTTCCAGGACTTGGACAGCGACGGCGACGGCCTGCCGGATTCTTGGGAAGGCGCCGACGACAGCGATGGGGACGGGATTCCGGACTACCTCGATCTCGACAGCGACAACGACGGGATTCCCGACAGCGACGACGCCGACAGCGACGGGGATGGCCTTGGGGACGGCTTCTTGACCGATCCGACAGCGGACCTTGGCAGCGGCGAAGCCCAGCCATTTGCCGGGTGTACCTGTGACGCCGTAGGCGGGCTGGAGAAGGGTGCGGCTTGGGCTTGGGTCTTCGCTCTGCTCCTGGCACGGTGGGGTTTCCGCCGTCCCCGGAGCGCGCGATGAGATCCCTCTCCTCCCTCTTGATCCTCGTGCTTGGCGCCTTCCTTGTCGTGTCCATGGTTGCTCTTGGGGCCCCTGAGGCTCAGTCGGCAGGGGAGGGGGTGTGCGGCGAGGAGGCGCCTGGTCTCGATCGCCCCGGCCGCCTGCTCGCCTTTGCGACGGCAAGCCAAGCCCGCAGCTCGACTCTGTGGTCCTTCGATGTCGGGACGCCAATCGACGCGGGCCCAGCCGGCCATCGGCGTCTGCTCTCGGTTGAGCACCCTCCCGGAGAGTCCCCGCGGGGCAACATCGTTCCGGGTCGGGGCGAGATCGCTTGGGTCCAGATCCCGTCGAGCGGCCGAAGGGGATCGCCCGGCCACCTGTGGACCCGGGACGTGGGGGGCGGTGATCCTCAGCTCCGGGATGCCTCGGTCCTGTCTCTACAACACCCCGTCTCTTGGGGGCGTTGCATCGCCTACCTAGGTGCGCGGACCCACGCCCCAGAAAGCCCCCGCTTCGCGCCCGACGGACGGCGCCTCCAGCAGCTGTTGGACGTCGAACTGCGCATCATCGACGGCGAGGGTGAGGTACGAGTTCTCCGCCGAGATCGGGCCTTGTGGTGGCAGCTCGTCGCCGCCGTGCCGCCGCCGTCTGGTGCAGGGTCCTGGGGCATCGTCGCCCTCCGAATGGATGACGACGGGGCTTCCCTGCTCGAGCTGCGCAGTGACGGCTCGATCCGCGGGGAAGTGGGCCTGCCTTCTGCCCGGATCCTCAACGTGCAGCCGGTGCCGGGAGCAGCGAGGAGTGTGGCCTTCTTGCAGTGGCATACGGACGAGCGAGCCGAGCTGGTTCAGGTCGATCTGGACACCGGTGCGGTCCAGGTCCTGGCTTCGGGCCTCAGTCGCTACGAGAGTCCGCTGCTCCGCGGGCCTGGCGTCGAGCCGCTGGGCCTGCGAGGCGAGCTGAGCACCTGGAACATCGAGGTTCCCGAGCGGGTGCTGGGCGCCGGCAAGACCCTGTGGCGCATCCACGAGAACGGGATCCTGCGCTGGGTCGTCGAGGAGGAGGGTGCCGAAGGATGGAGGCAGCGTCGTCTGCTCCCTCAAGAAGATGCAGCCCAAGATCTCAGCCCAGTGGGACTGCTCCCCTGATGCGCGGGCCTCTGCACAGCTGGATTCTCAGGCCTACCCTGCTGGGCGCGGCGGTCTTCGCCTTGGCCACAGGATGGTTCGGCCTCCGGTCCGCCCAGGCCGGCTGCCCTTCGACCGGGGGCTGTCCCGAAGCGGCTGTCGAGCGCACTGAGCTGTGCAACGAGGAGATGGCCCAAATCTTCGAGCTAGCCGGACAGGCCCAGCTGGGCTCGGATGCTCCCAGCTACCCCACGCTCGGGGTGGGCAACCCCGCGACGACGAGCGAGCCGGCAACCCTGCCCTGCATCCTGCTCAAGGCCATTGGCTATACAGAGAGCGCCTGGACTCAGTTTTGCGCCGACTGCGGGAGCATCGGTCCCACCATCATCAGCTTCGACTGCGGCTACGGGGTGACGCAGGTGACCTCGGGCATGAGCTCGGGTTCGATTGGTTCGGTCTCGTTTAGCCCCTACCGCGTCGCGTCGGAGACCGCCTACAACATCGGAACTGGCGCTGCGATCCTTGCGGTGAAGTGGGCCACTGTTCCCTACATCGGCGACAATCAGCCCTCCATCGTCGAGCACTGGTACTACGCGGTTTGGGGCTACAACGGCTTCTCGTACGTCAACAACCCCAACAACCCCAGCTACCCCTCGACCAGGCCGCCCTACAACAGTCCAAGCGGCCTGGGCCGCGGGAGCTACCCCTACCAGGAGATCGTCTGGGGCTTCTCGGCCTACCCTCCCTCCGGGCTCTACGAAGCGGTCGACCTGAGCTACCCCTCGTCCTCGGCCATTGGTGAGAGCCCCGGCTACATCCCGTCGCCGAGTCCCACTCACACCGACCTCTGTACCGGCGGCAGCGTGATTGTCGACGACGCGGACCCTGGCTTCCAGTTCACCTCTGGCGCCACGGGGGTGGCCACGACCCCTAGCGGGGGCTACGAAGACTCGTTTTTCCACCAGGCTCCCTACAGCACATCGATCCCCTACACCGTGGGTCAGTGGACCCCCGACATCCCCACCACTGCGCTCTACGCGGTGGACGTCTACCTTCCCGCCTCCTCCTCAGCGGGCAGCACCCAGGCGCCCTTCGACCTCGCCTTTCAGGGGGGCCACGCGGTGCAGCTTGTTGACCAAAGTGCGCAGAGCGGCGACTGGCTCGAGGTCTTCTCTGGTCAGGCTTTCAAGATGGTGGAAGGGGAGCGCAATGCGATGTTTCTCTCCAACCTGAGCGGGGAGAGTTCGGCGTCCCGGGTCGCGTACGACGCTATCCGTTGGCGGTACCTGGAGTCGGTGGGGGAGGGGACCTTGGGCGAGGCCTGCACCAGCTCAGCCGAGTGCGCTGGCGAGATGGTGTGTGTAGGGCAGCTCTGCGCTGACGACTGCCTGGTGACTGGCTGTGACACCGGGAGCTGCGAGCAGGAGACCGGCCTCTGCGTCGAGACGGAGGGCGGCGACGACGACGACGACATCCCCAGCGACCTCGACGGCGATGGAATTCCGGATACCGTCGAGGGCAGCGAGGACAATGACGGCGACGGTCAGCCCAACTTCATTGACCTCGACAGCGACGGGGACGGGATCCCCGATTCGGAGGAGGGATCGGGCGACAGCGACGGCGATGGCGTTTCGGACTATCTCGATGAGGACAGTGACAACGACGGAATTCCCGACTCCGAAGAGGCGGGAGATGATCCGGAGAACCCCACGGACACCGATGGGGACGGGATCCCCGACTACCTCGATGAGGACAGCGACAACGACGGAATTCCCGACTCCGAAGAGGTCGGCGGCGACGACGACGACAGCGGTACAGACGGGGGCGTCGACGACGACTTTCTCGGCGCGCCGACAGACTGGGTAGATAGGGGCTGCGCTTGCGGGATGAACGCTTCGGTTGGAGTGTCCGGCGTTGATGCCCGGACCCGTCCGGGGGCCTCCGTGCTGTTGGGCTTCTTTGCCGTCTGCGCTCTCCATAGCCGCCGCTACCGCTGGTTTGTGTCGATCGGGCGCTCGGTCCCGGTTGCCTGCTAGCCTCCCCTGGCGTGCCCGATTCCATGCCCCCCAAGGTTGTCGTCGTTGGCTGTCCCTCGGTCGATCGCATCCTGGCCCCGGGGACTGAGTGTCGCGCGGTTGGAGGCGCTGCCTTTATCACTGCGCTCGCGGCTCATGGCGTTGGTGCGACGGTCGGGTTGGTCGCCCGTATTCCTCGTGATCTCCCGCGCGAGGTGGCTTCGGTATTCGGTCCCGGAGGACTGCATCGGGGCGGTCTACGCTTTGCCCCGGGGTCCCTTCCATCCCACACCATCGTCTACGACCAAGAACACCGTGCCACGTACGTAGAAGTGGACGGGGGGATGGAGGCCTACCTCAGTCCGGACGACGTCCCCCAATCCTGGCTTGGACCTGACACGTCCATCATTCACCTGGGCTCGCTCGCCGGCAGCGCCGCCCTCCAATTGAGCTTTGCGCGGTCCCTCCGGGAGCGGGGCTTCCGCGGACTCCTGAGCGCGGGGACCTACCGCCTCATGGTGGAGAACGAGCCGGAACGAGTCGGCGAGTTGCTGCTGCAGACCGACCTCTTCTTCCTAAACGAAGAGGAGGCGAGGGCGCTGATTCCTGAGGGTCCCCCGCGGATGCACAAGGGGATGGTCTGTATTACTCGGGGTGCGGCTGGAGTGCGGGTTTGGGGAGGTTCTGGGCCGGTCGATTATGAGGTCCCTGCGCTGAATATTGTCGATGCTACCGGGGCCGGCGACGCCTTTTGCGGTGGGTTTCTCGGGGCCTTGGCCCGCGGATATGAGCCGGTGCCTGCAGCGGTCGCCATGGCGGGCGAGGTGCTGTCCGATTGGGGAGGGGAGGCCCTGCGGAGCTTGGCGGCCTCCTCGGTCGGTCCTCGGGCTCACATGGACGCCGAGGCGGTTCGTCGCCTCGCCCCCCATCTCGAGGCAGTGGCCCAAAGTTCGGCCCTGGACTTCACCGGCTTCCCCTTCCCCGAGGAAGATGACCCCGCTGCGCTCGAGTGCCTTGCGGCTGCGACCTTGCACCAGTACGGCTTCTGGCGAGGGACGGAGTCGGGCTATGGCGGGGCGATGTACGCCAGCGCCCAGAACCGCCGCTTCAAGGGGTCCGACTTCATCTGGCAAGCATTTACCCGCGCCTCGACGGTGGACCCCTCTGTCTTCGAGCCGGAGCGTATGGCGACCGAAGGGGACCTATTCGAAGATCTGCACCGGGCAGACGACGGCAGCTGTCCGGTTCCGGACATCGAGAGCCACCGCGTATTGCACCAGGCCTACGGCCAGGATCTCCTGGCTCAGTTCCCGGACGGCTTCCAGGGGGCGGTGGTTCAGGCGAACCGAAGCGCCAGGCCAGCACAGGCCCTACTCGACATCCTCGCCACCCTGGGGGGCTACCGCGAAGACCCGCTCGCCAAGAAGGCAAACCTCCTCGTCGTTCTCCTTGCAGCGCGTCCCGAGCGGTTCCTGCGCCTGGATGATCCCGAGTCCATCGGCCCCATCGTCGACTACCACGTCATGCGCGGTTGCCTGCGCACCGGCTGTGTGGCCATCGACGACCCCCAGTTGAGGGCCCGTTTGACGGCCCGCCAATGGGTGGATGTGGTGGAGGAGGAGGCCATCCGGGCCGCCACCCACGAGGCCGTCCTCGCCCTGGTCGAAGAGACTGGGCGCAGTGTGGCCGAGATCGACGGATTCTTGTTCTCGAATGGGCGCAAGCGGTGTGTCGAGGGGGTGGAGCCGGACTGCGACGCCTGCCCGGTGGCAGAGGGCTGTGCAAAACAGGTCGAGCTGTTCCAGCCCATCTACCGGACGACCTTCTACTGAGCCTCGTGCCCGGTCCGGTCTCGCGGTGGGCCCCTAGGTAGCGACCTGGTCTTCCGACAGCGCGGATGCCAGGCGCTTTTCCAACGAGCCCTTGAGGCGCTCGGGGTCGACGCCG
>CAZQTQ010000310.1:0-5675 GCA_964596025.1 uncultured Rickettsiales bacterium | reverse complement strand
GCAGCAGCGGGGCCATGTGGGGGCGTGTGGCGACGATCGTTGCGGTGTCGGTCGCAACCTCCAAGATGACAGAGAAGCCGGACTCGAAGGTTGCCTCATCCGGGTAGGCAACGTGCTTGCCACCGCCTCCTCACCTGCTGCTCCAAAGAGCGAAAGGGCACGTGTCGGACCAAGACCCTTCTCGTCGCCGGGGGTGAGGGAACTTCTGGGTAACTTTCCTGGAAAATCTCCCGCCAATGTTGGCGCTTCCGAGCGGACATCCGTACCCTGCGCGGCGATCAGATCATGAACGTCGTCTTAATACTCCTCGAACTCTTCGGTGCGCTGGCCGTTTTCCTCGTTGGCATGAAGATGATGTCGGAGGGCCTGCAAAAGGTCGCCGGGCGTCAGCTCAAGACGATGATCGGGACCGTGACCAACAACCGCTTCAGCGGGGTTCTGACCGGGCTCGCGGTGACGTGCGCAGTTCAGTCGAGTTCGGCGACGACCGTCATGGTCGTCAGCTTCGTGACCGCGGGGTTGTTGACGCTGACGCAGGCGATCGGCGTCATCATGGGGGCCAACATCGGCACGACCCTCACCGGTTGGCTGGTGGCTCTGCTGGGGTTCAAGGTCAAGATCACTGCCTTTGCCCTGCCCTCGATCGCCGTCGGGCTCAGCATGACCTTCCTGCGCGGAGCCCGTCGGAAGCAGGTTGGTGAGACGCTCATCGGCTTCGGCTTGCTCTTCCTCGGGCTGAGTCTGCTCAAGTCCGCCGTCCCGGAGCTGGGCGAAGGACAGCTCACCTGGGTCGCCCACTTCTCAGACCACAGTTTCGGGTCGATGGTCGTCTTCGTGGGCATCGGCTCGGTTCTGACAGTCCTGCTCCAGTCCAGTTCGGCGACGATGACGCTCACGCTCACCCTCGCCGCGTTGGGGATTCTTCCTTACGAGCTCGCGGCGGCGATGGTGTTGGGCGAGAACATCGGCACCACCGCGACGGCGAACCTCGCTGCTATCGGTGCGCCGGCAGCTGCGATTCGGGCGGCACGAGCCCACTTCATCTTCAACATGGTGGGAGCGGCGTGGGCCATCGGGTTGATGTCGGTCTTCCTGCTTCCGGCGGTCGATCAGCTGATCCCTGGCAACCCGGGCGTGGACTTCAAACCCCTGCAGCAGGACGAGGCGGCGCTCGGCACCGCCCGGACCATCGTCACGACTCACCTGGCTGCATTCCACACCCTGTTCAATCTCGTGAACACGGCACTCATGCTCCCGCTCGTGGGGCATCTCGAGCGCTTGGTGACGCGGTGGGTACCTGACCAGGAGGCCCACAAGGCTTCGAACTACCTCGCGCCCGCGCTGGTGGAGACCCCGGAACTCCTGCTGGTGCAGATCTCCAAGGAGATCGAGCGGATGACCCAGATCGCCAGCGAGATGTTCGCTGACGTCATGCACATCCTGCTGCACCCCGAGGAGAAGCTCGGGTCGCTCGTCGAGGACACCCTGAGCCGCGAGGACCTGCTGGATCGGCTGGAGGTCGAGGTAACCACCTATCTGACACGGGTCTCCCGCGCCGCAACGTCAGCCGACGCGGCCCGCAAGATCGTCGAGATGGCCTCCAATGCGCACAAGGTGGAGCGGATCGGTGACCACTGCGCCGTCATGGTCCGCATCGCGGCCCGTCTTCGGGACAACGACCGGGCCCTCAGCCAGAACGAGCAGCAGCGCATCTTCCGGATGGGCGGCGCAGTTCGAGAGGCGCTAGACAACCTCATCAGCTACTGGTCCTCTGGTGGCGCGGTAGAGCACGCCGAGGAGATCGAGGACCGCATCGACGCCCTGCGTCGCGAGCTGCGGGCGCAGGAGATCGACCGCCTGATGAGTGCCGAACCCGACGAGGTCGCCGCTTCATTGGCGGTTCTCGACGTCCTGACGGAGATGGAGGAGCTCGGCGACCGCGTGGTCTCTATCGTCCGTCGTTCTGAAGTGACCGCACACCTCTGATCATCCCCGTTCAGCAGCCACCGAGCCTGTCGTCATCCAGGGTCTGTCGATGGTCAAGATTCAGTGGGCGAGGATCAGCCGGTAGGTCAGGTTGATCCGCGGACCGACCGGGCCTCGGGTCTTGGGGACCGCGTGGCGCCAGAAGTGCTGGGTGGTGCCGGTCATCAGCAGGAGGCTGCCAGGGGGAAGTTCGAGATCGACCCCCTGTTCGACGCTCTTCTTGCGGTGCCGCATCACGAAGCGACGGGTCGCTCCCAGAGAGACCGATGCGATCGTCGGGTTCCTCCCCAGCTCGGTCTCCTTGTCGGCGTGGAAGCCCATCGAGTCCCCACCGTTCCGGTAGAGGTTGGTCAGGACGCTGTTGAACCGGTGCGGTGTCTCCTCCTCCAGTCGACTCCGCAACTCGGCGAGGCAGGGATGCCAGGACTGCGGCCTCAGGCTCAAACCGGAGTAGGTGTAGGAAGCCCCGGGATCGCCGTACCAGGCGGTGAGCCGGGGCTGAAGGACCTCCCTACCGGCGATTCGGATCGGCCGTTGAGCCCAGTCCAGCTCCCGCTCGAGCCGGGCGAACAGGAGGGCCTGGTCCTCCGGTGTGACCCATCCGAGACGAAGTTCGACCAGCCCGCCGTCGGCCAGTTCGAGTCGCTGGGACTGCAGGGGAAGCACGCCCGATCCTACTTGCCTAGGTCCGGGTGTCGGCAGGAAGATGGTTCGTGACCTTCCCCGCCTACCTGGAGACCTACCGGAGCGGAGAACTCTTCCAGCGAGTCGATGAGGCGCTGGCCATCCTCGAGAGCTGCACCATCTGTCCCCGGATCCACTGGCAGCAACAGCAGCCCGCGAACCGGTCCCCAAGGCGGGCTAGCGCCCTGCGAGTTCCAGGACCAGTTCCCAGAGGAAGTCCGCCCCTTGCGCCAACGAGTCCACCGGCATCCGCTCGTCCGTACCGTGCATCCTCCGCTCGTCCTCTGCAGTCAGCGGAAAGGGCAACAACCCGTAGCAGGGCGTCCCAGCGGTTCGGAACCGCCGGCAATCCGTCCCACCGGTCGACATGAAGGGGACGACCACAGCGGACGGCCAGGTCTTTGCCACCGCCTTGCGGCTGGCCTTGAAGAAGGGCCCGGACTCCGGAGAGACCGGAGAGACCTTTGTCTCCTTCGAGTAACTGAGGCTGACGTCCAAGGGCGAGGTCACCTCTCGCAACCGGGCTCCGATCTCCTCGAGGCTCTCGTCCGGAAGCAGTCGGCAGTTCAGCGTTGCCGTGGCCTTCGCCGGCAGGGCGTTGGACCGGGTGCCGGCGTCGAACAGTGTCGGAACACAGGTGGTACGGAAGAAGGCGTTGAAGAAGGGATCTTCCGCGAGCACCGCCGCGACTTCGCTCGGGATCTCATCGCCCGAAGCCACCTCGGCGGCCTTCGCCACAGCGGTACCCAGAGGCTCGGGGAGGGTGGAAGCGACGCCTTTGGCAAAGGCCCGGGTGGTGGGCAGGGCGCGAAAGGGAAAGGACAGATCAGCCGCCGCTGCAACCGCTGCGCCCAGCCTCGCGATTGCGTTCTGGGGCAGGGGCACAGAGGAGTGACCGTCCTGGCCCGTGGCTTCGAGCTCGATGTTCCGAAAGATCTTCTCGGTCGTCTGGACCCCGACGTAGGCCACAGCCCCATCGATGAGCCGTACGTCTCCGCCCTCGTTGAGGACATAGGCTGCTGCAACCTGGTCGGGGTGGTGCTCCAGCAGCCATGCGGTACCCACCTCGCCACCGGCCTCCTCATCGGCCGCGAGCAGGAGTACGACATCCCGATCCAACCGAACCCGATCCCGGTGAAGACGACGGATGATCTCGATGCCGGCCGAGGCCATCCCCTTGTTGTCGATGACGCCCCGTCCGTAGAGGAAGCCTTCGCGCTCGACCAGGGTCAGGGGGTCGCTTCCCCACGCATCCCGGCTGAAGTTCACGGTGTCGATGTGGGCGACAATCAGCAGCGGCTCCTTGCGACTCTTCCGCTTGGCCCTCACCCGTACCAGCAGGTTGGCCCGCGGTCCCTCGGGTCCGAGAACCACCGTCTCGATGCCCTCAGCTCTCAGTTGCTCGCCGACGGCCTCACAGAGCGCCCGCTCGTTGCCGGGCGGATTGACTGTATCGAAGGCAACCAGCTGGTCCAGCCGGGACCGAGTGGCCTCTGCGAAGGACTCTGCCCCGCTCGAAGCGCCAGGCAAAAGAACGAGACCCAGCAGAATGAGGAGGACGACCAGGCGGCAATGCGCGTACCGGACCATGGCTGCGTACGGTACCCGGGATCGGCCCGAGATGCATTGGCCGGTCCTTACCGCCCGGCTTGTTCCGGTGGGTGACCAGAAGATGGAGCAGGACCGATCGATGCAGGAGGCCTGACCGTCCGAGCTGATGGGGTGATCCGCGAGCCTGTGGAGCCGTCCGACGCGGCGTGCTGGCGGCGGGAGGCGTTCCCGGCCGAAGCGAGTTCGACTTCGGGTGGCAGCCGCCCCTTGACGGCGCGCGGCCCGAGGGGCACCGTCAAGGCAGGCCTAGAATGTCGTCGCGATTCGAACTCATCCCCACTGCAGCCCTCTTTGCTCTTGCGTTGGGGTGGGTAGCCGGCTGTGAGCCCGCGGCTTCGGCATGCCCCGACGATGACCCCACATGCGACCCCGCATCGTTGGCATACGAAGGGGACGTGCCCGGTGAATGCGGCGATGGCGTGGACAACGATGGTGACGGGGCCGTTGACTGCGATGACACCGACTGCGCCGCTTCTCCGGCTTGCGACACCGGCTCCAGCACCCTGCCACCCATTCTGCCCGATGATTGGCAGATGGTCGGCGCCGGAGACTTCCACACCTGCGCCATCGCCCCCGATTTGCAGGCGTTCTGCTGGGGCTGGAATTTCCACGAGCAAGCGAGTCCTCCGGCGGGGACCTTCAGCTGGGTGGGCGCCGGTTGGTCGCACTCCTGCGCGCTGACCACTGACAACACGCTGACATGCTGGGGCACCGACACTGCCAACGACTTTGGGCAGTCGGAACCGCCTGAAGGGGAGTACGCCCAGCTCGCGGTGGGCGGCCACCACAACTGCGTCCTCAACGACGCGGGCGAGGCAGAGAGCTGTTGGGGCCGCTCCGAGCATGGGCAGCTCGACGTTCCCGACAGAAGCTGGAACCTGCTGGACGGCGGGACATTCTCGACCTGCGGCCTGGACACCGAGGGCCAGCTGGCATGCTGGGGCGAGTCTGATACAGGCAAGCTCGACCCGCCAAGCGGGACCTGGGAGACGTTTGGAATGGGCGAGTCCAGCGCCTGTGCCCTCGACGCAACGGGCAGTCTCAACTGCTGGGGCCTCGTGACGGAAGTCGAGGACCCACCAGACGGGACCTTCCTGGAGGTGACATGCGGCAAGGGCCACTGCTGTGCCCTCGAAGCGGATGGTCAGGCCCAATGTTGGGGCAATCCCAACGACGGCTTGAACGCGCCGCCAGACACAGGCTTCAAGCAGATCTCATGCGGCAGCCTGCACTGCTGCGGCATCGCCCTCGATGGGTTGCTGGCCTGTTGGGGCTCAGACTTGTTACAAGACGGCTCCTGGGCCGGCCAGGCCACGCCGCCGGAGTTTTGAGCCGAACGACATCTCCGACCGCCGGAGGGAAGTACGTCAACAAGGCGGAGACCCGGCACACCC
>CAZQTQ010000309.1:0-5685 GCA_964596025.1 uncultured Rickettsiales bacterium | reverse complement strand
CTCCGGCCCTCGGCTGAGGGGACCTGGCCCTCGTTCAGGGCGGTCAGGAGCGACCACCACCGGGGATAGCCCTCCTCCGCTTCCACGCCGGCCAGCGCGGGGTGGTCGTCGTCGACGCAGACGGCCAAGAGGTTGGCGGCCCGTTGGACTGCGGGCCAGACCCCAGCCAAGGCGTTGCGGCGCTCCTGGTCGTTGTCGGCAAAGGCGGCGTGGGCCCAGAAACCCATCAGCATCAGGCCGACCTGATCGATCTCGAAGGGGTTGAGCAGTTGGGTCGTGGGCTGGCCGTCGGCGTAAAAGTTCATGTACCAGGCGCCTGGCGGCGAGACGACTTCGTTCACGAAGTTGCGGCCCGGCTCGCGGTTTTGGACCGCGGCGAGGAAGCTCTTGTGGCGAGTGACAGCCTCGAACTGGCCCGAGACGTCTAGGGCTAGGTCGAAGAAGACGCTGTCCCGCGGCCAGTCGTGGTGGTAGGGCGGCTGTGTCGACAGGGAGGCCACCATGGCTCCGCTGTCCCGGTCTGTCCCTTGGGCCAGAGACAACAGCGTGCGCTGGGCAAAGGCTAGGGTCTGTTCGCCGGCATCGTCGGGGAGATGGAGACCGTCGAGGATCGCGGTAGCCGCCGCTTCGGCCCGGGCCTCGGCTGAATCAAAGCCCTCGCTCCTCCCGAACTCCAGGCCCGCCAGGGCCTCTGTGGGCGTGGCGCCAACTGCCCAGTAGGTATCGATGTCGATGGCCTCTTCGGTCCCCGCCGGGCCCAAGTCCACTCGGAATGCAAGCGCTCCGTCGGCGGCGCAGGCGGCCAGGGGCGAGCCAGAGAGGACGCCGTCCGCCGCATCGACAAAGGCCGAGAGTGGCGACCAGGTCCAGCCCGCGCCTTCGGAACAGGTCGATCGGCCCAGTTGGAAGCTGGTCGGAGCGGCTGTACCGCCTATCGCCACAAAGACCCCTTGGCCCAGTCCGCCGTTGAGGAGCTCCTGGAGTTCGGCCTCCCCAGTGGCTTCCCAGGCTCCGGACTCGCCCCAGTCCTGGGTCATTAGGCCGTCTAAGTCCGAGACTGCGCCTACGTCGGGCGCGAAGTGCACCAAAGCGCGGGCTTCGCTGTCGTAGTAGGCCGCGAAGTCGTAGCCGTCGTCGGCGCCGAAGACGGGGTGGAACATGAGGTCTTCGGGACGTTCGGTCGTGGGGGCGAGGTTCTCGAAGAGCAGGTAGGTGACAGCGGTGACCGGTGACTCGGCAGTTCGCTCCACCCGAGCCCGCCGGTAGACCCGGTCGGCGTCGGGATCGACCAGCGTCCACTCGTGTAGGTCGAGGCCGAGGTCGGGCCGTCGGCCCAGCTGTTGAATGACCGGAGAGGTCACGCTGGGGTAGCTCTGCTGGTGCTCCCACTCTGCGTCGCGGGTCCAGGACAGGCTGCCTTCGGCACCGTCTTGCTCGATGAACAGGCCCGAGAAGATGCCTTCGTCCTCGGCCGCACCCAGTCGTGGGCGTTCGCGCGCGTCCTCCTCGCTGCTCGTCTCGTAGTCGAGCTGGTCCATGTGGGAGGGAGAGGGCCATGAAAGGACCGTTACCTCGCCACGCGGCGCCAGGGCCAAGCTCAACCCGCCGTTGCCGGCCTGGGCGGAGATGTGAGTGGCCCCGAAGTTGTGCTCCTGGAAGTCGATGTCGTGGGCGGAGCTTGCCGGCAAGCCGAGGCCGAGTCCGGTCAAGAGGGTGGCCGCGGCTAGCCGCCAGGGTGGAGGGAGGGGTGCGTTGTGCATCTAGGGTGTCTCCTCCTCAGTGGGCTTGGGCTCCTCGGCGTCCAGCGGCAGGTCCTTGTCCCGCTCCAGGCCGCGGACCAGGGACGTGCCCATGGGATCCACGACGATCCGCTTCGGTTTCTCTGGAGGTGTCCACATGAAGAGTCCCTCGGCTTCGGACACACGGATCAACTTCGTTTGCTTCCTTTTCGGTCCGTAGATGACCTCGATCGGGAGATCGATGTTCATCACCGTACCGTCCTGGGCGTAGGCCACGCGCAGCTCACCGGTCTTCTTGTCGATCGCGGTGTTGAAGCGGAGGCTGGGCAGCTGCAGGGTGTTGAGGTTGCGCTCGAGGATGGTGGTGGCTCGCTCGTCCAGCACCCCCTCGAAGGCCTCGACGAAGGCCGCGGTCGTCACTCCGGGTCCGGAGCTGCGGTTGATGAGGTTGCTTATTGTGCGGAAGAAGGGTCGGGCTTGGACCCGATTCACGAGCCAGTTGACGATCAGCGGCCCCCGAGCCCAGATCTGGAGGGGGAAGTCGGGGCCGAGTCGGTCGCCGAGGACAACGGGTCCGCCGGCCAACTCGCTGGCGAGAAGGTGGGCCCGGAGGCGACTCAGCTGCTCCTTGAGGGCTCCGTTGCCCTGGCTGGCCCGCAAGTAGAGCAGCCCCGTCCAGTGGGCGAGGGCCTCGCCGATCCAGCGGTCACGGTAGCTCTGCGCGGGAACCATGTGTCCCCACCACTGACGTGCCATCGAGACCACCCGAAGGTAGGCCTCTCCGCTGATGGCCGGTGCCGACAGCTGGGTGATGGCCCGACCCTCCTCGGGGCTTCGCACCGGTGCCGTGACGGGCGACGGGTTGTTCATTAGCCCGGAGGGAGTCTCTACGAAGCCTTGGAAGGGGTAGATGAGCCCGCGGGGGAGGCAGGTCCAGTTGCCCGCGGTGCCGCCCCCGCTGATGAGCCAGTTGGTCGATGGGTACGGCATGGTCTCTACGAGGTGGAGGGTCGAATAGGGGTAGGGGCCCCAGAGTCCGGTGATGAAGTCCACCAGGCCGCGGGTACTCTCGGCAGCTCCCCGAATCAGCTCCTGGTTGGGGCTGGAGACCCAGCTGATGATGCGCGGGTTCGTGCCTTGCTCCTTGTCCTTGGAGTGTACGAGGTCGCCGACGGCCAAGGTGATGTTCTTGATGCCCGTGGCCTCTTCGTAGCGGAAGTGCCAGCGGTCCTTGTCCTTGCGCTCCTCCACCAGATCGCCGGGGCCCACTGCGCTCATGAAGCGCGGCAGGTGGGCGCTGACGCTGCTTCCGTGGCGGTCCAGGTGCGGATTCCGGGGATACCAGGCCCATGGACCCAGCTCCGAGAAGTAGGTGTCGGGCTGAGGGCCCTTGATCCCCTGGGTAAGAGGACCGTTGTAGTGCAGCTCGATGCGGGCGGTTTCGCCCTTCTGCAGGGACTTCCCCAACGCGACAAAGAGCTTGCCCTTGCGGTGAATGGCGCCGATCACCTTGCCGTCCCCGTTGATGCTCTTCCGGATGCGCAGCTGCTGTTGGTCCGGCGAGGCCCAGCACAGCGGCCGCTCAGGGGCGAGGTCGAAGATCGCCGCCTTGACGGGGATCTCGGGACGCCGGCCTTCGAGATCGATCCGGGCTTCGACCTCGGTCATGAGTAGGTTGCGGTTGGCGAGGCCGGTGGTGGGGAAGCTCACGTCGAGGTCGACGTGCTTGACGTCGATCCAGGGCCTGGCTTCAGCCGAGTCGCCCCAGCTGGCCAGGATGAGCAGCTCCGGCGGCGCAGCTCCCTGGGGCTTGAGGCGGTACAGGGCCGTGGTCTCGCCCGGGAGCAGGGCACCTCTGGGGTTGTGGAAGTAGGACAGCCAGCGGCCCCCCAGTGCCTGGTTGGGCAACCGGAACTCGGCGAGGAGGTGGCCGCCGACGTGGCCGCCTCCGTAGAGGTCCATGAGTTGATCGATGACGAGCCCCGGGTGCCACTTCGTCCAGGCGGGGTGCTCGTGGATCTCTTTGCGGTTCTCAAAGAGTCGGAAGGCCGAGTTCGTGGCCGGCACCTCCTCCCAGGCCCGCTCTCCCTGTAAGTCCGTCCCGCTGCTGTCGGTAAAGCGTAGGACGGCAGCCGAAAAAGGCTGGGTCAGCGGCGCATGGTTCGTGGCCAGCTGCCAGCTCTGCGTCTCCAGTTCGTTGGGCAGGGCCACTTGCAGCTCGCCCGCGCCCTCGAAGATCAAGGCGACGACGCGGCCGTCCTCCCGCTCGACCGGAAAGAACCGCCCCTCGTCAAAGCGTGCGCTGAGGCCGTGGCGGTGGATGCTCTGACCGTCGGCGGCGAAGACTCTGCGTGTGTCGACCTTGGAAGAATCCAGGCGCTTGGCGGTCTCGACGATGTCCTGGGCGGTGACTCCGGCCTGGGCCTCGCCCACCCCCAGGAACACTCCCCAGAGGACTGCCGCGAGGGCGCATCGGTAGAGGCTGGTTGGGAAGGCAAGAAGAGCGGGCATCCGTTGGCTCCAGGGATCGGCCGCACAGGGTAGCAGCCACCGCGGCGAGCCGTAGCTTGGGTTCTCGGGGCCAGGCTGGCAACTTCGCCGGGAGGGCTGGGCGAAGGGACGGGTGTGGATTTCGGTTGCGGGCTGGATGCCGAGGCACCGGGCGCCGCGGGACAAGGTGCCGGCGGGGACCTAAAGTGGTTGCTTCGGAGCCTGGCTCGTGACCTCCAAGACGCCCAACCTTCCCCCGACTCTGCAGGATGATCTGGGCCGCGCCATCGGCGCTGGCGATCGGGCAGCGGTACTCGCGGTGGGACGGAAGGCCTACGAGGCGGAGCTGCCTCTGGTGGTTTGGCTTGGGGCGGTACTGGACTGGGCCCGCGAGGAGAGTGCTGGCGAGGGTGCTGGCACTCGGTGGGCTCACGCCCTTCAGAGCCTGGCTGCGTCGGCCGAGCTGAGCGAGGCTCTCTCGGAGGAGGCGGGCTGGGCCGCTGCCCTGGGCGCTACCGAGTTCTTGGCCTGTGCCCGGCCCAGCCGGAAGCGAACTCTCGACCCGGTCCCGGCCCTGCCTCTGGACAGCGGTGCTTGGACGGATGCGCTCCGGAACGGGCGTTGGGCTTCCGTCGAGCGCAGCCTCGTTGTTGGCTGGGAAGGGCATTGCACCAACTTCGCCGGCGAAACCGGAGCCATGGACCTCAGCGGGACGGCCTCGGATGGGGCTCAAGAGGTCCGTGCGGTGGTGGCCGAGACGGGCTTCCGACTTGATCGCCAGTGGGGCCATGCTGCCCTGATGGCTCAGGCCATGGATGCCCTCGGAGCTCGCCTGCCCCGGCACCACCTACTCTGCCTTCGCTTTGCTCTCCGCAGCTGGGCCTCGGGTGAGGGGGATGCCGGTTTGGCTCGACGGGTGGAGGAGGCCCCCCTTGCGGCGGGGGCGGCCATGCCCGAGGACCTGCACCAACTCGCCATACATGCCTGCCGGGAGGTGGTGCGGCGGCCGAGCTGGCGAAACCTCCATACCCTCTGTCTAGCTAGCGCCGCGGTCGACGCCGTCGATCGATTGGGCTTGGCCCCGCTCTGGCCGTTTCGGTCACTTCGCGCTGCCCTCGACCCTGGGACTGTGGCATCCGAGGAACGGCTGCCTCTAGCTCCTGCCCTCCCCGGACTGGAGACCCTCCTAGAGGAAGCCTGTCGTTGCGAGGTCCTGCCCTCTTTCGGCCACCACCTTCAGCTTGCGGCTGCAGTTCTCCGATTGCAGCGCTTGTTGTCGGGCGAGGGCCCACGCTGGGCTGTCGCCGCGCTCGCCGCGAGCCAGCCGTCGTGGGTGCTCCTTCGCCGCCCCTGGTTGGTGTTGCGCTCGGCCTGATTCCTGCCTGCCCCCAAAGACCTGCCGCCCGCGGCAAGACCAGCGACGACTTCCTCCAAGACTTCCTGGATCCGTGGTGGC
>CAZQTQ010000308.1:0-5690 GCA_964596025.1 uncultured Rickettsiales bacterium | reverse complement strand
ACAGGTCGGGCTCGACAAGGACCGCTCGATCACAGTGCAGTCCACATCCTTCCTCGGCTCCGGCAAGGACGTGTCGGTGGCCATGGTCTGGGGCGGCTGGCGGATGCTGTTTTCGGGGGAGGGCGCCTTTTTCTTGCGCTGCGGGGGCAACGGGCCGCTGCTGATCAACTCCTACGGAGCGATCGAAAAGGTCGAGGTCAACGGGAGCTACCAGGTCGACGGCGGCCACCTCGTCGCCTTTGAGGGAGACCTGGAATACAAGATCAAACGGGTTGGCGGCTGGAAGGCCACCATCCTGTCCGGCGAAGGCATCGTGTTGGAGTTCAGCGGTCGCGGCACCTTGTGGCTCCAGACCCGAAGCCTCCGCTCGCTCATCCACTGGCTCATCCCGCAATTGCCGATCTAGGGAGGTTTTGCCATGCACATCGAAGTTCAGCACCGACCATCCTACGCGCTCGCAATCGCCCACCTGGAGGCCGACGAAGCCGTCATCGCCGAAGGCGGGGCCATGGTGTCGATGGACAGCCACATCCAAATTCAAACCAGCACCAACCGCGGAGAGAAGGGGCTGCTAAAGGGAATCGCCAAAGGCTTCAAGCGGCTGATTGCCGGGGAGTCATTCTTTCAGAACACCTACACTGCGGCGGGTCAGGCTGGGCACGTGACCTTTGCTCCGGTGCATCAGGGCGACATCCAGGTCCAAGAACTGAATCAGGGAACCCTCTTCATCCAGAGTTCGTCCTTCCTCTGCTCCTCCCCGGACGTCCACATCGACATGAAGTGGGGGGGCGCCAAGACCTTCTTTGGCGGCGAAGGCCTCATCATGCTCAAGGCCACAGGCTCGGGCCCGGTGGCGTTCAACGCTTTTGGCGGCGTCAAGGCAATCGACGTAGAGGGTTCCTTTGTCGTCGACACAGGCCACATCGTGGCCTTCGACGACACGCTGAGCTTCGACGTCGGCCGATTTGGTGGGGGCTGGAAGTCCTTCTTGATAGGTGGCGAGGGCCTGGTCTGCACCTTCACGGGGCGCGGGCGACTGTGGATCCAAACCCGAAACTGCGCGGAATTTGGACGGCTGGTGGGCGGCAAACTGCCCCCACGCCAGGCCTGAAGGGAGACCAGCGATGCGGCACGAAATCAGTAGCAAGCCCGACTACGCAGCCCTCCACGTCCACTTGGACGCGGGCGAGAAGCTCGTCACAGAGTCGGGCGCCATGATGTCCATGTCCGGAGGGCTGTCCATCGAGACCAGCACGAGGGGCGGCGTGTTCAAGGGCATCAAGCGGGCGCTCGGCGGCGAGAGCTTCTTCATGAACACCTACACCGCCGACAGCGATGGCCAGCAAATCGACGTGGCCCCGAGCTCGCCTGGAGACATCGAGCATGCCCAGCTCTCGGGCAACGCCATCATCGTCCAGAGCGGGTCCTTCCTCTGTTCGAGCCCAGAGGTCGACATCGACCTAAAATGGGGCGGGGCGAAGGCTTTTTTTGCTGGCGAGCGCATCCTCATGCTGCGAGCATCCGGCCACGGTGACCTTTGGATGTCGTCGTATGGCGCGATCCACACTGTCGATGTCTCCGGCAGCTACATCGTCGACACGGGCCACATCGTGGCCTTCGAGGACGGCCTCGACTACAACGTGCGCTCGGTCGGTGGCTTCAAGAGCCTCTTCTTGTCGTCGGAAGGCCTGGTCTGCAACTTCAGCGGTCAAGGCCGCCTTTGGCTGCAGACCCGAAACCCCCAAACGCTTGCCTCCTTCTTGCACCCCTTCCGTAGTATTGAGCAACAGAGCGATGGCAACGACTAGACGACGCAGGCGAGATCACCGGTGACGCTGGAGCGTCTCGGCCGCTACCGACTCCTGCGCGAGTTGGGCCGAGGTGCGATGGCGACCGTCTATCACGCGGTCCAAGAGGGCCCGCGCGGCTTCGAGAACGAGGTCGCCGTCAAGCTCGTCAAGCCCGCGCTGGTCAAGCGCTACCCCAAGGTCATCAAGATGCTGGTGGACGAGGCGCGGATCGCGTCCCGGGTCCGCCACCCCAACACCGTCCGCATCCTCGACCTCGTCGAGGAAGAGGACCGCATCTACATGATCATGGACTACGTCGACGGTCTCTCTATGCGCGACGTCCTGGACTGGGCTCGGAGCGAGGATGAGCCGCCTCCCGTCGGCCCCGTCTTGGAAATCATGGCCCAGACCTGCGATGGACTGGAGGCGGCTCACAGGGCAACAGATGCCGACGGCAAGCTGCTGGGGCTGGTGCACCGAGACGTCAAACCGGGCAATGTCCTGGTGGCGGCCACTGGCGATGTCAAGGTCGGCGACTTTGGGATCGCGCTCTTCGGCGACCGGTTCGCCGACGCAACGGCCCACGGGCAGCTCAAAGGGACACCCGCATACATGTCGCCCGAGCAGGCCCTGAGTGGCCCGTTGGACCCCCGCTCTGATGTGTTTTCGGCCGGACTTACCCTCTACACGTTGGTCACCTCCCGGCTCGTGTTTGTCGCGAAGGCGCCACGCGAGATCGCGCTGAAGATCGTCAACGAGTCACTAGACCCTCACATCGCCGAGGTCGACAGCGTTCTCGAGGGGCTGGGGCCGGTACTCGCCCAGGCCTGCGCAAAGGACCCCGACGAACGCTACCAAAGTGCCAGGGAGCTGGCAGATGCGCTGCGGGGGCTCCACCAGAACATCGACAATCCGACCTCGATTCCCGACTTGATCCGGGCTGCAGGCTGGAGGCCAAGGGGGGAGGCTCAACAGGAGGAGGCTCAACAGGAGGAGGGGAGCTCAGGAGAACTCGGGGAAGGGGGCGAGGCTTCGCACATCGAGATCAGCCTTGAGCCAGCACCGGGACCGGAGGAGGGCGAGCGCGGGCCCGAAGCCAGCCTGGAGGCGGCGGCCGAAAGCGCCGAGGGCGACGATGAGGGCAGTTCGGCCCTACCGACCAATATCAGCCAGTTCGGCAACCTCGACGACCTGGCACCCGCCGCGGTCGACGCCAATGAAGAGGCCTCGGTGCACTTGGAGGGCCCCAAGGGGGCGGACACGACGGTCTCAGACACCTCGACCGACGGACAAGCGGAGGAGATCACCGACCCCGGCCAGGGCGTCGTCCAGGGCGAGTTGCTGATGCGCGGCGAAGGGAGGGCGCCAGAGCCGGACCCAAGCGTCCTCGACGAGCCGACCCAGCCCATGCCATTCCCCAAGCAGAGCCCCCTTGGGCCCGAGGCCGGATTTGTCCCACCGCCGAGCGATCTCGTCGGGCCCAGCCCGCCGACTCCAGGACCGGGGGGACCTCTACCCCCCATCGCCCAGAGCCACACGAAACCCTCCGCCAGAGGAAGGCAGCAGACCCGATCCAAGAAGCAAGTCGGAGTCGCCACTTCGGGCCCAGCGCCTCCCGGTGCCTCCCAAGTTCCCAGGGCGACGCCTTCCGGACCTCGGCCCCGGCCGGACGGGGCGCGGACAGCTCAGAGTACCGACATTGGGCGGGGCCGGCCGACCCGAGACTACCGAGGGCGTGCGATCAGCAAGGCCCCCATCGAACCTGAGAGCACCAAGGTCGGAGAAATGGAGCGAGTCGGCATCGCAGTGGCCCTTGTGCTCTTGCTCGGCGCCACCGCAGCCATCGTCTCAGTCCAGTTCCGTGGCGCGGCTGAACCTCAGACGGCCCTACTCGGCGTCCCGCTGGACGAACACGGAGGCCAGGCACTCGACGGTGACCCCTTCGAGGCCGCCCTCAGCTCGGTGGCAACGACCGCTCCGGCTCAATCGGAGAAGGTGGAGAAGGCCGTAGTCCCCCCGGCGGCCCAGGCCGCAAGAACATCCACGGAAACGAGGCAAGCCCCCGAGGCCGTCGCCAAGCCGGCGCCGGCCTTGGCTCCCAGCAGCCCAGCCCTTAGCCCGGCGTCCAACCGCCCCCCCCGCCGGGAGCAAGCTCCCCGTTCGGCTGAGCCCCCGCCCACCCACCGGGAGCCGAGTGCTGTCCCGGCGCCGCAAAGGAGTGTCCGGAACGTTGGCCCGGCCCCTTCCACAAAGCCCCCGCCCCAGCCCGGCGACGGCGTAGAACCCAAAGCTGTGGGAACCGGAACGCTGACCATCAGCACCTACCCCTACTCCAAGGTGTTCATCGACGGCAGCGAGATCGGCTCCTCCCCGGTACAGGGACACGAGTTGCCGGCTGGCAAGCACCAGCTTCGTCTGGTCTTCCCCACCGCGGGCAACGAAGAGATCACTGAGACCCTCTGGGTCCGTAGCTTCGAGGAGACCAAGGTCGTCCGAAAGCTGAGTAGTGACGGCCAAGACCCCTAAGACAATGCCCTCTACGCCTATGTACCCCGACTGTTAGGATCCCCGTGGGGAGCGGAAGGAAGGGGGTCGAAGAGATGGGCAACAAGAGCGAACTGAAGCCCGGGGCCCCGGGGGCGCTGACCGAACTGGACGAGGAGGACAGCCCTCCCCTCCTCACGGTTCAGGGCCCGGAGACGCTCGAAGTCCAAGCCCGCTCTCGCCCGAAGGCCAGCCCGTCGCGCACCAAAGAGAAGGCCGAGACCGACAGGGATGCAAACCAGGACGCGCATCCACTGGGGAGCGACATCGACCTCCCCAATATCTCTCTGGCCGGCAACCGCTACGAGCAACGAGAGGAGCTGGGGCGTGGCGCGATGGGCACAGTCCACCTCGCGTTCGACCGGGACCTGCGGAGGGAGGTCGCGCTCAAGACCCTTCGGGCGGGGGAGGCCGAGAGGCCCGGAGCACCCGGCCGCCTGATTCGGGAGGCCCGACTGGCCGGCAGCCTGGAACACCCCAACATCGTCCCAATCCACGAGCTGGGGCGCCTCGAAGACGGCCAGCCCTTTTTTACGATGCGACGGCTCGAAGGGCGGTCCCTCGAAACGATCCTCACCGAACAGCGAAACGGAAACACCGACTTCCTCGGCACCTACGGCCGGGTGAGGATGCTCACCACGCTCATCCAAATCTGCATGGCGGTGGAATTTGCGCACTCCCGCAAGATCCTCCACCGCGACCTCAAGCCTGCCAACGTAGTCCTCGGCGACTTCGGCGAAGTGCAGCTCTTGGACTGGGGCATCGCCCGCCGACTCGACGAGATTTCGGGCTCCGACGATAGCGCCCTATCCCTGACCGGCACCCCGGGCTACATGGCCCCCGAACAAATCATGCCGGACCGCGGCGAGGCCCGCCAACAAGCCGACGTCTACTCTCTGGGCGCGATCCTCTACGAGATCCTCACACTGCACCGGCCCTTCCAGGGCGCCGACCCGGAAGAGATCGTGGTCCAAACCTGCAACGAGGACCCGCAGGCCCCCGCCGAGCGGGCTCCAGGCCGCAAGATCGCCAGCGAACTCAGCGATATCTGCATGGCCGCCCTCGCTCGGGATCCCAATGGACGCACCCCTTCAGCCCGGAAACTCGCCAACCAACTCGAAGCCTTCTTAGAAGGCGTCCGCAAGCGGGAGATGCTCGACGCCGAGGCGCAAGACAAGGTCTTGGAGGGGCAGAGCCTCACCGCTCGCTATGAAGCCCTGCGCCAGGAGCTCGCGTACACGCGCAAGGAGAGCCGGGACATTCGGGGGGAGATCCCGCCCTGGTCGCCCGTCGAACAGAAGCGCGCCATGTGGGAGCTGGAGGACCGTGCCGACCGCCTGCAAGACGCCGTCGTCG
>CAZQTQ010000307.1:0-5694 GCA_964596025.1 uncultured Rickettsiales bacterium | reverse complement strand
CTCCAGAGGGCCCTTGATCACGCTGGAGACGCGCGAAACAGCCCCCTGGGTAAGGGGGTGTCGATGACCTTGGAGCAGTTCGTGACCGCACTCACGGCGAGTGGGGCCTCCCCGGTGGACGCGAGTCCAGGAACTGCCTTCGATCCGACTTTCCACGAAGCCGTCGGCCAGGCACCGAGTGAGGAGATCGACGCCGGATTCGTCCTGTCCGAGATGCAGAAGGGCTTCACCCTGCACGATCGACTGCTCCGTGCCGCTATGGTGACCGTAAGCAACGGGCCTCCCACGAAAGCTGAGGAAGAGAGCAAAGCCGACAAAGAGGCCATGGCCGAGGCCGACACCGGCATCGAAGTCGCCGATGCTGACAAGGCGAAGCCCGAGGCGAAAGCAGAGAGCAAGAGCAAGGCCAAGGGGAAGGCAAAGGGGAAGGCAAAGGGGAAGGCCAAGGGGAAGGCCAAGAAGAAGAGTAGTAATAGGACCAAGTAGTAGCGAACTGCACCCTCTTCGGGACAGCAACGAGGTTTGAGGAAAGATATGAGCGGGAAGATCATCGGAATCGACCTGGGAACGACCAACTCCTGCGTAGCCATCATCGAAGGCGGAGAGCCGGTAGTCATCCCCAACGCGGAGGGCAGCCGAACCACTCCTTCGGTGGTTGCCTTCACAGAGGACGGCGAGCGACTGGTCGGGCAAATCGCAAAGCGGCAGGCGGTCACCAACCCAGAGAGCACCCTCTATGCGATCAAACGGCTGATTGGCCGACGCTTCGACGCCGACGAGGTTCGGAGAGCCATCGAGACCTGCCCCTACACAATCAGTGAAGCCGAGAACGGCGACGCCTGGGTCGACGTGTCGGGCGAGGCCATGGCCCCACCCGAGGTCAGCGCCATCGTGCTGAGCCAGATCAAGAAGACGGCCGAGGACTATCTTGGGGAAGAGATCGATCGGGCGATCATCACCGTTCCGGCGTACTTCAACGACAGCCAACGCCAGGCCACCAAGGACGCGGGTCGAATCGCGGGACTTGAGGTCCTCCGGATCATCAACGAGCCCACGGCAGCAGCCCTCGCCTACGGCCACGGCCAGAGCGAAGACAAAACCATTGCCGTCTTCGACCTGGGCGGCGGCACCTTCGACATCTCCGTTCTCGAGTTGAGTGAGGGCGTATTTGAAGTGAAGTCGACCTCCGGCGACACCTTCCTGGGCGGCGAGGACTTCGATCTCCGCATCATCGAGCACTGCATCAAGAACTTCTCGGACGAGACGAGCATTGATCTGCGCGAAGACACCATGGCCTTGCAGCGCCTCAAGGAGGCATGCGAGAAGGCGAAGCATGAGCTGAGTTCGGCCATGGAGACGACCATCAACCTGCCGTTCATCACCGTCGATGCCACGGGCCCCCGCCACCTCAAGGTCGAGATCTCCCGAGCCGGGCTGGAAGACATGGTCCGAGACCTGATCGCGAACCTTCGCGCCCCCTGCGAACAAGCGCTCACCGACGGAGGCTACAGCGGACCCGACCTGGACGATGTCCTGATGGTGGGCGGCATGACCCGTATGCCCATGGTTCGCTCCACCGTGTTCGAAATTTTCGGCAAAGAGCCCAATACCGAGGTCAACCCGGATGAAGTCGTGGCCGCTGGCGCGGCCATTCAGGGTTCGGTCCTGGCTGGCGACACCAAGGACGTCCTGCTCCTCGACGTGACCCCGCTGTCGCTGGGCATCGAGACCGCAGGCGGAGTCTTCTGCCCCGTCATCCCGCGCAACACGACCATCCCCTGCAAGAAGAAGGAAGTCTTCACGACTGCGCAGGACAGCCAGCCGATGGTTCGAGTCCACGTCGCACAGGGCGAGCGAGAGATGATCGACGACAACATGACCCTGGCACGCTTCGAGTTGACCGGAATCCCGCCAGCACCCCGGGGCATGCCGGAGATCGAGGTGAACTTCGAACTCGACGCCAACGGCATCCTCAACGTCGGCGCAAAGGACATGGGAACGGGCCGCAAGCAGACGGTTCGGGTGACCTCCAACTCCGGGCTATCGGACGACGACATCAACCGCATGGTCGCCGAGGCGGAGCAGTACTCGGACGACGACGAGATGCGCAAGAACCTCGCCGAGGGCCGAAACGATCTCGACGGCCTGATCTACACCAGTGAGCGGAGCCTGGAAGAGTACGGTGAGGCCCTGGCCTTCGAAGACCTCATGGCCATTCGCGAGGCCATCGCGCAAGGCCGCGACGTGGTTAACGGGCAGAATTTGGCCGCCATCCGCGAAGCAAAGGAAGCCCTTGCCGTCGCCGCGACGGCGATCGCCGAAGCCTTGTATTCGAGCGCACTCGACGAAGCCGAGACGATCCAGATCGCCATTCCCGAGGAGGAGGAGGAGGAGGAGGACGAGACGAGCGTCGGGGGCGAGGGGGATTCTGAGGACGGCGGAAACGTCGCTGTGGGCAAGTAGCCCGAAGAGCCCCCTCCCTGAATTCCCCAAACTGGACCCGGGTTCCCTCTATGATGGGGCCGCAGCCCTGGACTCGAGGAGGCCTTGCAACCCAACCTCTACGAACTGCTCGACGTGGACCGCTCGGCCCCCGTAGAGGACTTGAAGAAGGCCTATCGCCGCCAAGCCCTCAAGTACCACCCCGACCGGAACCCTGACGATCCCGAAGCGGCCGGCCGCTTCAAACAGGTGACCTACGCCTACCAAGTGCTCTCGGATCCGGTGCGCCGCATGCAGTACGACCGCTTCGGGCGGGTCTTTACCGACGGACGCAGTCGCGGCCCCTTCGGGTCAGCCGACGAGATCGATCTTGGCGAAGTGGTGGGGCAGGTCTTTCGCGACCTATTCGGAGGACGACGAAAGAAGCCTCCGCCAGGCGCGGACCCTCGGGACCTCCGCTACACGGTGACCATCTCCCTCGCAGAGGTGGCACAGGGGGCGGAGAAGGAGATCGAATTCCGGCGAGATCTCGGCCCAAACACAAGCCGAGTGGAGCGCCTGAAGGTGCACGTACCCGAGGGCGTAGCCACGGGCCAGAAGCTCAAGGTGCGGGGCAAGGGCAAGGGGGCGGGCGACCTCTACGTCGTGGTGAACGTCAGCGATCACCCATACTTCCAGCGCCGAGGCCAGGACGTCTTCTGCGACATCCCCGTCACCTATGCACAGGCCCTCCTCGGCGCAGAGTTGACCGTCCCCACCCTCCACGGCTCCAGCGTGATTCGCCTGCCCGCTGGCACCCAGCCCGGTGCGGTGCTAACGCTCAAAGGAAAGGGCTTGCCCCGGCTGCGTGGCGCCAACGGTCCCCCCAGGGGAGACCAGTTCGTCAAGACGGTACTGGAATTGCCGCAGAGCCTGGACGCTGAGCAGGAGAAGATGCTCTTGAACCTAGACCGGGAACTACAGGGCAAGGGAGGCGTACTGCGTGCCCGAGTCGAGGACCTCCTCAACCCCACGGACCAAGCCCAAGAGGGAGACGAGGGAAAAGGGAAAAAGGGCGGTGACCCCAAGCGCAGCACATCGTCCAGAGAGTCCGGTCGATGAGGGCCCGCTGGCTCCCCTGCGCAGCCCCACTTCTCGTCGCACTGAGCCTGGTCCTGCTCGGCGCTGGCAAGGGGGAGGACCGCGCGTGGAAGGGCATCGAGGCCTCCGTTGAAACCGGAAACGCCGAACGCACCTACCAGCGCGCCCGACAGTTCCTTGAAGAGTATCCGGAGAGCCAATACGCCGTCCGCGCCCAGTACCTCGGTGGCATCGCCGCCATGGACACCCAGCGCTGGGAAACCGCCCGCCGCATGTTCGAGGCCTACCTCCAAGGTGGGGGCCGGGCCGGGTTTCGCGACGTTCAGCACCGGATCGCCTTCTGCCTCGCCCGGGAAGGACGGACTGAGGACGCGGCCGCCGCCCTACGGAACGTCGCCGCGCAGGACGAAGACGCCCTTCGATCCGCCAGTGCGTCGCGGGAGCTAGTCAGCCTTCACCTCTTCCGGGGCGACCAGCGGGCCGCCATCGCCGCCCTGGGCCTTCTCCTCGAGCGGGACCAGTTCGAGCCAGAGACCGACCTGGATGTAAGCAGGAAGGCCGTCGAAGGACTCAGCGACGAGGAACTGGCCGCCCTCGAATACAGCTTGGGCGACGAGGCCAGCGCCGGCATAGTTGCCTACTTGATCCTGGAACGGTCGGGCGCGCTCCTCGATGCACCGGAGACCGAAGACGCCCGACGCGCCTTCGCCAGCCGCTACCCGGACCACCCGCTGCTGTCGGCGGTGCCGGGCGGGGAAGGCTTCGCCGAGGCACCCGCCGACCTCAACACCCGCGCCATCGGGCTCCTTGTCCCTCTAAGTGGCCGCTATGCAGCCCCCGGAGAACTGGTACTCCGCGGGGCGCAGCTGGCGCTCGCCTCGGCGACAGAACGGCTGGGGTGGCCCGAAGTCGAGCTGATCCCGATCGACAGCGGAGGACAGGCCGAACAGGCGGTGGCTGGGCTCCAAGCCCTCGTCGAGGAACACCGAGTCATGGGAGTGGTAGGCCCAATTGTCTCCGCCTTGGCTCCCGAAGTCGCGGCGGCTGCCGATGAGCTGAAAGTTCCCCTCCTGATGATGGTGCAGACGCCGGGGCTTGCCAACGAGCGGGACTTCGCCTTCAACACCTGGGTCACCGCCGAGGCCCAGGTCGACACCCTGGTCGAGCAGGCAGTGGGACGCATGGGTTTCCGGAAGTTCGCCATCGCGTACCCGGCCAAGGCCAGCGGAGGACGCCTCGCAAGCCGGTTCTGGGCCCGGGTGGAAGAGGCCGGCGGAACCATCACTTCGGTCGAGTCCTACGAGCCCACAGCCACCGATTACCGGGAGACGGCCCGCCGCCTCAAAGGAAGCCATTACCTGACGGCCCCAGCAAGCGAAGTAGACCTAATCCTGCCATTCATCAACGACCGACAGCGGCCGCAGCTAAGCGACCCCCAGGTCGAACTCTTACCCGGCACCGACTTCCAAGCTGTCTTTGTGCCGGACAGCTACAAGCGAGCCAGCATGCTGGCTCCGGGCTTCCTCTTCGAAGAAATCAACTTGGGCGGCCACCTGCCCGAAGAGGACTACCCGCCCGTCATTCTGATGGGCGGAGCAGCGCTGAACCACCCTGGGCTCGTCGACCGGGGCGGTAAATACACCGAGGGCACGCTGCTGGTCGACGGCTTCTTCCTGAAGAGCGACCAGCCCTCCGTCCAAGCCTTTGCACAGGCCTACGGCGACGCCTATTCGGGTGAGGTGCCGTCCATGCTGGAGGCCAAGGCCTACGACACGACCCTCCTTCTGTGCCAGATCCTGGCCCAGGAGCCCGCAGCAACCAACCGGAACGAGCTACTGCGGCGTCTCGCCATCACCACACCAGTGCACACAGTGACCGGCGCTCGGGGCTTCGCAGTGAACCGCGAGACGCTGCACGAGATGCTGACCTTGACCGTGAAGAAAGGCCAGATTGTGCAACTCTGGCCCCCACCGGTCGAACCCGAGGCGGAGTCGGGCGTGGCCACAGGAGAAGAGCCAGCCAAGGGGGCCCCCGCCGCCAGCGCGGACAGCCCCGAAGCCGCCAAGGCCTCGTCGGACGAGCCTGCCTCCCCGCCCCCGGAAACCGCTCCTCCTTCCCGAGGCGGCTCCTGATGGGCAGAGGCTCGGTTCCTGGACTCACGGTGAACCCAGA
>CAZQTQ010000306.1:0-5706 GCA_964596025.1 uncultured Rickettsiales bacterium | reverse complement strand
CGTAGATGGACAAGCTCGGGTTGACCCCGAGAGAGGTGGGGAAGACCGAGCCATCTCTGACTGTGGCTGCAGTGTTTCGGTGCGCGACCAAGGTCCGGGCGCTTGGGCCCTTCTATTTGCCCTCGGTCTGGGCGGATGGATTCGGCGGCGGCGGGCTTCGCTCTCCATCTAGGAGATCCGGCGGGCTGCGTCCGACCACGGGGCTTCTCTTTGGTACCCCAGAACGACATCAGCCGGTGCCCCGAAGGACACCGGCTGATGGGCTCGTTCTTGTTCCCGACTCCACCGGCCGAAACCGATGGCTCCGTTGCCAACCGGGCCGAAGCCCATTGGCGACTCGGATTGTCTCGCCCCCCGAGGGGGGTCAAGACGCTGCGGACTGCACACCCTTCGACCGGGTGCCGCCTACGCAGGTGCGTGACTGCCTCTTCAGAGTCTCACGGGCTGGGGTTTGTATCCATGAGCCGAAACTCGTGTCTACGCTCCCCACATCGGAGGTCTGTCCGACTTCGCTGGTCCTTGCAACTCCGGTCTCCCGGGGCTGCGACTCTCGCGGAGTTACTGGGTACTTCAGGGTTTCATGACTTCACGTAGCAACCTGTTTGGTTGGTTGCCTCGGCTTCGACCTTTACCCTCTCGGGCTAGCCCTTGCCGTCTTTCGTGAAGCCACAAACTCGCCTCTTGACGAGATGAGTTTCTTGACGCCCCTCGTGTACTTCAGTCCTCCCCCAGAGCGGGTCCAACGCCCGACCTGTGCCGCCCACTGCCGTCCGAAGACCGGCTGCGTCGCCCAGGCTCCTCTCATGAGGTTTGGCGCCCCTTCAACGTTCTGGCTCGAAGTGTCCACTCACCGCGGGCTTGCCTGACCCGCTACGTTCCGTCTACGTCGTTTCCCACGACCTTGGCGGTTTACTCCACTTCGAACCGTTCCCGGGTATTCCACCGAGTTCCGTTCATGGGGTTCTCTCCCTTCAGGGGTTTTCCCGACTCCTGGCTGGCTGCGCCGTTCCCGACGCCTCCGTCCTCTCATGACCTTCTTCACAGTGGTCCCGCCTTCAGCGGGGGCTTGCGCCAAACCTCTGTGCCGGGCCTCCAGAGTCTTACTCCAGGTTCCGACCGTATCCGCCCACTTCCGGTTTCCCTTCTGCGGGGGATCGTCCCCTCTTGGGTTTCTTCTTTGGGACCTCGCCCGCCTTCCGTCCACCAGAGCAAGCTCTGGCTTGGTGGGGCGGTCGTCCGGTCCCGTCACGCGATCCGATTGAGAAAGAGCAACAACGTGCGGGGAAGAAGGTACGACCCTTGCCAAATCACTGCAATACCCTTCTTGGACGATGGTTCTTCGGGTCAAAAAATGGAAATAATTACGACCAGTTGGGCTGTAAGTTGGTTTGACTTTCTGGACGACTTCGAGGGGTCGAAAAGGCCGATTTGATTGCCGGCCGCAAACGACATTAGTTCCACCGAGAAATCGCGTATTGAAGATCGGTTCCGGCGGGGGAAGGCGCAGTCAGCGCCAAGGAAAGATCCTTCAAAGGCCTTGAGATTACGGGATTTTTCAATCTGCCTATCTCGGGAATGATATCGAAAAGCTGCCGATCTTCGGTCTGCGGCGCTCAGACTGCTGCCGCTACCCGCTCCCGAGCCCAGTGGCTCAGGCCGTAGATGGACAAGCTCGGGTTGACCCCGAGAGAGGTGGGGAAGACCGAGCCATCGACGACAAAGAGGTTGTCTGCATCGTGGTGCTGGAGTTCGGAGCTGACGACGGAGCGGTTTCGATCCCCACCCATGCTGCAGCCGCCCATCTGGTGTGCTGTGGCAATGGGATGCTCAAAGGCCCCATATGCTGCCGATGCCAAGGCCGGGAGGTCGGCCTCCGAGCGAATGGATTGAGGCTCCAGGTGCAGGCTGAGTACTTGGCTAGCACCCGCTGCTAGGCCGACCTGGGCGAGGGCCTGGTGCGCGGCCTGGAAGGCCTCAGCCAAGTGGGGCTGGACAGGGTAATCGACCCGTAGGCGCCCGTCGCTTCGCAAACTGACCTGTCCCCCCTCGTCATCCGGGTGAATGCCGTCAATCGCCAGAGCCAAGAGTCCCCCCATGTTGGGTAGATCCTTCATGAACTCCCTCTGACTGGCCCCAAAGCCGGAAAAGGCGAGGGTCGCGACCACGGGTTGAATCGGAGCGACCTCCATGAAGAAGCCGACCTTGTCAGCGCCGCGATCAGCAAATTGATGAGAGGAGACTGACTGCGGTGCTCCGTAGAAGGGATGGATTGGCTCCTCGAAGAAGGCCGGCATGGCTACGACGGGGTGCAGGAAGGTCCTACGACCGACTCGCCCGGCAGCGTCCAGGCCGGAACGCAGCAGCAGAGCCGGTCCGTTGATGGCTCCCCCGCTGGAGACGCAGACCTTAGGACGAACGCGCAGGGTCACGCCGGTAGGTCGCCCCGAGCTGCGATCCAGGACCGAGGCCACCACGGCCTCGACCTGACGGTCGCGGTGCTCCAGTCGGTCGGCCCGGACGTCGGCATAGAGGCGCAGACCGAGATCCAGTCCGTCTTGAATGAAGGTGCGGTGCATGGCCTGCTTCGCTCCGACCGGGCAGCCCAGGCCGCAGTATCCGCTATCAACGCATCCCCGCACGTTCCTCCGCAGAGGGCTGAATTCCCATCCCAGAGCCTTGCAGCCCTCGGCGAGGATGCGGTTGTTGCGGTTGGCCTGGGCAAGCGGCCACTCTTCGATGCCCAGGCGCTCCTCTACGGCCCGCCAGTGGGGCTCGAGCGCGTCCTTGCTCAGCCCCTCGACTCCATGCTGCTCGGCCCAGTGGTCGAGAATTCTCTCTGGCGTGCGGAAACAGGTCGTCCAGTTGACGGTGGTCCCGCCGCCTACGCTGCGGCCCTGAAGGATGGTTATGGCAACGTCGGCTGTCGCGCGCGTCCCGCGGTCCTGGTAGAGGCGGTCAAAGGCCTGGCCCTCGTCTCCGTTGAAGTCGGTCCGGGTGTAGTACCCCCCCTCCTCCAACACCACGACGTCCAGCCCACGTTCGACAAGCCCGGCCGCTAGCACGGCCCCACCGGCTCCGGACCCGACGATGCAGACGTCGCAGTCCAGTTCCTGATCGGTCGTGAGATCGGCGCCGATGAAGAGAGCGCCCTTCATGGCTGGGCTCCGACCGCTGTAGGCAGCGGCCCCTTCCCTGGCTCGGAATCCGCCATCGGGGCCTCTGGCTCCTTCCCAAGGTCTGCCTCCGCCTCCCCTGCCGCTTCTTCGTCTGGCTCCAAGGGTCCACGCGGCTCCAAGCTGCGCCGGTCGATCGGCGCCCGTGAAGGCTCCGTCCCCTTCCCATTGCCGTAGTCCGGCTGGCCCGGATAACCGACGCGGGGTCCGTGGCTCGCATGATTCCAGTAGGCGCCGGCGCACAGTCCGTAAACCGCCTTGAAGATCGAACGGCGTACCGTTAGCGACGAGCTTCGGAAGGCCTCGAGGATGGCGTCCTGTTCCTGCGGGCTGCTGGCGGTAAAACTCTGGGTCCGACCGTCAAAAACAAAGCCCAGCATGGCGTTTTCGACGAAAAGGAGGGCCCGCTGGAAGTCGACGACGTCTGCGGGGTGCAGCTTGGCCATCACCGAGTCGATGTTCTCAGCAACCTCCAGCGTTGCAGCCGGTGGAAAGCCGTCTCCGGCCGGTGAGATCCGGTCTGCAATGGCCGCGAGGATGGAATAGGACTTCGAATCGAGGGCCTGCAAGGGGCGCTTGGGGATCCGTTCAACCGTGGCTCGCAAGGCCAAACCCAGGGATGAAAGTCCAAGCACGGCCCCGCCAAGAAGCCCGACCTGCAGCAGTCGGCGGCGCGTCAGTCCTTCGTCCATAAGCCCCTGTCCTCCACGGCCAGTCTGCCCAATCGCCTTCCCCCCTACAACGTTCCGGGCCATCTTCCTCCCTTGCCCGGTCGCCCGGCTCCGTGGGAACCTGGGGACTACCGAATGCGGAGGATGCGAGTGACCCCGAGATCTGTTCCCCTTTCCCTGTACGTTGCTGGCGCACTCCTTTTGTTGGGGGGGTGCGGCGAGGAGGGCGGGAACCTCAACGAACCGCCAGGCCCTCCCGAGATCTCGCTCAGCCCGGTCGAGCCGGTCACGACGGACGCCCTGGAGGTTCAGATCACGACCGATTCCGTCGACCCCAACGGAGATCTCGCCGGGTATCACATCGCGTGGCTCCTTAATAGGGAGGCCCGACCCGATCTGGACTCTGCCACCACCATCCTGTCCTCCCAGACTCACCGCGACGAGATCTGGACGGCGGTCGTCACCCCCTACGATGCGCTGGACACCGGAGGGGAGTCGACTAGCGCCGAGGTGACCATCCGGAACTCGCCCCCCCAGGTCCAGGTGAGCTTCTCGCACGCCGCTCCGTCGACCTTGGATGATCTGACGGCGGTCATTCTCGCCTCCGACCCTGACGAAGATCCGATCCAGACAACCATCAGCTGGACCCGAAACGGTGATCCACAGCCGGACTACAACGACCAGACTGCGCTGGATTCGGAGGAAACCAGTCGGGGCGAGACCTGGCGTGTGACGGTCTCACCTCACGACGGCACCGCCTCCGGCGAGTTGGCGAGCGCTACGGTCCAGGTGGTGAACAGCGCTCCGCTCATTGTGGAGGCGAGAATCGAACCCAATGAAGGGACTGAAGAGACGGTCTTGACCGCGAGCGCGAGTGCGAGCGATCCCGACGGGGATCCCATCACCATGTCCTACTCCTGGTACGTGAACGAAGTGGAGCTAGACGGCCAGACGTTCAGCGCGCTTTCACCGGACTACTTCGACAAGGGGGATGAGGTTTGGGCTCTGGTTGTGCCCTTCGACGGACAGAGCCCCGGCGGCTCCGCGGCGACGACGCATGTGACAATCGCCAACAGCCCCCCCTCGGTAACCGGCGCATCGTTGAGCCCGGAACAAGGCGGGACGGACACCGAGTTTTCTTGCATCGTAGAAGGCTGGTCGGATCCCGATCCCGTCGATGACGCCCCCGCCTACCACTACCAATGGCGGGTCAACGGGACCAGCGTTGGATCGTCCTCGACCTTGACCCCAACTGCATTTGACCACTTCGACGAGCTGTACTGCCGATCTCGCCCGACCGACGGGGAGGACAACGGCGAGTGGGTCAACAGCGACACCATTGTCATCGGGAACGGCCCACCGTCGATGGACGACCCTGTCGTCTCCTTGCAGGGCGGCGAGTCCGAGGCGGTCGAGAGCAGCGTGTTTCAGGTGACCACCTCTGGCTTCACCGATCCGGACAGTGACCCTGAGGGCTACGTCTACCAGTGGTTCACCGACGGCGTTGCCGTTGCTGGTGGGACCGGGAGTACCCTGGATGGGGGCTCGTTCGACAAGGGGGAGGTCGTCACTGTTACGGTTAGCCCCTGGGACGGCTACCAGAGCGGCACCGCTTGGACGAGCGGTAACTGGCCGGTACTCAACAGCATCCCTTCAGTGGTCAGCGTGACCCTCAGCCCGGCGGCTCCGACCACAGATCAGGATGTAACCGCTACAGCGAGCGGCTGGGAGGACGGGGACGGTGACAGCGAGGGATACGCCGTCCTCTGGGACATCAGCGGCGACGACCCTGAGGTGAGCAGCCTGAGCCTGTCGTCTGACCTCTTTGTCCGGGGCGACGAGATCACAGTGACCATCACTCC
>CAZQTQ010000305.1:0-5713 GCA_964596025.1 uncultured Rickettsiales bacterium | reverse complement strand
GCTTGTTAAAGGGGGCGCCTCACGAGGTGGTTGCAGGGTCGGGGGGCGAGGTCGATGTCGCGGCACGCGAGGCCTTCTTGCGCTACCTCGATGGCCTTAGCCGGGAAGGAGCGGCCGAATTGGCCGCCCTCGTACCTCAGGAGAACCCCCAGCTCATTCTCGATCTGGGGGGCGGCGCTGGAACCTACAGCCACGCCCTCTTGCAGCGCTTCGAATCGGCGCATGCCGTCCTCGTCGATCGCCCCAACGCCGAAGCACTCGTTGCCCTCTTGGCCGAAGAGCGCGGCGTTGGCGACCGGTTGAGCTTCTCGGGCCTCGACTTCATGGAAGAGGACCTCCCCGAGCTTGCCGATGTGGTCATCGTGAGCAACATCGCCCACATCTACGGAGTTGAGGCGAACCGTGCCTTGATTCGGCGGGCTGCCAAGGCCTTGGCTCCGGGTGGAGTCCTGGTGGTCAAGGACTTGGAGATTCGCGACGATCGCAGCGGACCGATCGCTGCCCTTCGCTTCGCCGTCTACATGGTCGTCGCCACCGAGGAGGGCAATGTCTACTCCCCTGAGACCGTAGGCCGCTGGTGTGCCGACGTTGGACTCGAGGTCGAAGAGGTCCACAGCCTCACGGTGGCCGAGGGCTCCTACGCCGTAGTGGCTCGTCGTCCGCGGAACTGAAAGGGCGGCGTGCGTCCGGAAGAGCCGAGCCCCGCGCCATCGCTGTGGATGGAGCGCGCCCTCCGCTTCGGCCGAAATGCCCTGACCGGCGGGCTTGCGACGCTTACCTATTTTGCTCTCTATCTGCCCCTGTACAAGGGGTTGGGTCTTGACCAGAGCCTCAGCGACGACATCGGACTCTCCGCTGGGGCCGTGGTCCAGTTTGTGGGCTGTCGCTACTACGTCTTCCGCGCCCAGGACGGAAGCCTTCGTCGCCAGTTGCTGGGCTTTGTGGTGGCCGAACTCCTCACCTTGGGGGCCAACATTGGGGTCCTGCGCTTCGCCCGTTCGGCCCTGCCCCCTTGGGCCGGCGAGAGCAGCTTCTTGGCACTCGCGTCGACGTTCTTGGTCTTCGTGGGATTCAGTTATCCCGTGTGGCACCTCGTCTTTCGAAACGAAGAGACCGCAGAATCCCCGGATCGTTATACTGGAGCGCAATGATCCGCCCTGTCCCCCTCCTGGCGTGCCTCGCTCTCCCCAGCCTTTGGGCCGTGAGCTGTGTGCAGGAGCCTCCTCCGCCAGTTCTGGACGCCGCTCCCCGGGTGGAGGTCGTCGAGGTCGCGCCTGCCCCCACGACGCTGAGCCGCACCCTACTGGCTACGGTTCAGGCGGAACACGACGCTCAGCTCTCTGTCCTGCGCTCCGGGCGGGTGATCGAGCGGGTGGCCGAGCCCGGAACCTTGGTGCAAGCGGGACAGGTCTTGCTTCGGCTCGATTCGCGTGAGGCGAAGGCCCAGAGGGACGCCGCACGGGCCGGGGTGCAGCGGGCGCGGATCGCCTTGGAGGCGGCCGGCACAAACTTGGAGCGACTCCAAGCCCTAGGCGGCGGGGTTTCCGCCGCGGAGCTGGGGTCGGCGCGACTGGTCCGCAGCCAGTCCGATGCAGCCCTCGCGGGTGCCCGGGCCGAGCTCGAGATGGCCCGCATTCATCTGGACTACCACAGCTTACGTGCCCCCTTTGATGGCGAACTGGCTGCCCTCTCCCCCGATCTTGGCGAGGCCGTGAGCCCAGGGATTCCGGTGGCTCGCGTGGTCGATGCGAGCTCCACCCGGTTGGAGGTGGGTCTCTTGGAGGACGAGGTCCTCCCGGCCTTGGCCCAAGCCGCCACGTTCCAGGTCAAGGCCGGAGGCAAGTCGGTGACGGCCGAGCTGGTCCACGTCTCGCCAGCAGCGGATCCGATCACCGGTGACTGGCGAGCAGAGCTGCGGCTCGATGGCTCGCCCTTCCATCCTGGGACGCCGGCGCAGGTGGAGCTCGTGCTGCCGACGGTGGCCGATGCGGGGCTGTTGCCTCCCGAGGCGGTAACGGACGGCGCGGTGTGGAGCATTCGCGAGGATACGGCCCACCGAACGCCCGTCGACGTGGTGGCGGAACACCGCTCGGGGCTGCTCGTACGCGGGGTGCCCGTGGGCAGTCGGGTGGTACTTCACGCGGCCGAGCCTCTGCAGGGCGGCGAACGGGTGGTCACGCTGGAGAGCCCATGATTCGAGGCCTCCTGGGCCTGGCCATTGACCACCCAATCCTCCTCAACCTCCTCTTTTGGGTGATCGTCGTGGTGGGCGCTGTGTCCTTCGTCGACATGCCCAAGGAGGAGTTCCCCCTCATCGCCAGCGACAAGATCGTGGTGACAGCCGGGCTCCCCGGTGCGGGAGCCGAGGACTTGGAAGACTCGGTGCTGCGTTCCCTGGAGGTGGCCCTCGAGGGGGTTGTTGGGGTGCGCCGGCAGCTGGCCGAGGCGACCGAGGGACGGGCACAGATCACACTGGAGTTCGCGCCGGGAGCAGAGGCGGAGGCTGCCGAAGAGGAGGTTCGGCGGCGGGTGGACGAGGTCTCCAACCTGTCCGACAACGTGGTGGGCCCTCGGGTGGAAGTCGCTCGGGTCAAGCTTCAGCTCATCCACGTGGGCCTGACTGGCGATCCCCGGCGCTCGGACGTGGCCACGCAGGTGGCCTCGGAGTTGGTCCAAGTCGAGGGCGTCAAGGAGGTCCAGATCCTGGGGGCTCACGAGCGCACGATCCGTGTAGAGCTGGACGCCGCGCGGGCTGCCGCACTCGCCATCGGCCCCCGGGAGGTCGCGATGGCCCTCCAGTCGGCCGGCATGGGCGCTCCCGCTGGGGCGCTCGCCATCGCAGACAAGGACCTGCTCGTTCGGACAGTCAAGGGGGTGCAGGGGATCGAAGACCTGCAAGAGGTACCGCTGCGGGTGGGCCCGGGGACACACCTCCGGGTGGGGGATGTAGCGCGGCTGCGCGAGGTCTGGAGTGAGCCGGAGGTGACCTATCGGGTCAACGGACAGCCGGCCATCGACTTGTACGTAGCCCGGCAAGACGATGCCGATGCGCTGCGGGCGGTGCCCCGGGTCCTCCAGCGTGTCGAAGAACTGCGCGCGACCCTTCCTGAGGGGTTGGACCTTATCGGCCACGACGCCTCGTCTTATCTGCTCAGCCACCGTCTTGGCGGGCTGGCCCGCAACGCGGCCCTGGGTCTCTTGGGCGTCGCTCTGCTCCTGACGATCTTTGTTGGGGGGAGGAATGCACTGTTGGTGTTCTGGGGCGTTCCCGTGGCCTTCCTCGGCACGGCAGCTGCCATGTACGGGGCGGGCCTCAGCATCAACCTGCTGAGCGTCTTCGCCCTGCTCCTGGTCACCGGCATCGTCGTGGACGACGCGGTGGTCATCGTGGAGAATGTCCAGCGCCACTTGGAGGCGGGCAAGAGCCGCCTAGAGGCCGCACTGAGTGGCAGCGTGGAGGTCATCCCCCCGGTCTTGGCCGCGACGCTGACCACCTGTCTGGCATTTGCCCCACTGTTGATGCTGGAGGGCATGGTCGGGCGGGCGATGCGCATCATCCCGCTGGTCGTCGTCGTCTGTCTGCTCGCCTCTCTGATCGAGGCCTTCATCATCCTGCCGGGTCACTTGGCGCACTACGGCCCCAAGGAAGCCCCTCCCTATGCCGAGCGTGCGTCGCTTGCCATCCGCCGGTTCTACGAGCCACTGCTCCTCTGGGTGACCGAGCGCCGCCGCCGCCTCCCGGTGCTTGGGGTGATGGGCGCCTTCCTTGCCGTTGCCCTGGTGGTCTTTGGGGGAATGCGGCTGACTTTGACCACTCCGGGTCGGCCCGTCTTTGCCGTCTTCGAGCTGGACATGGTGCCTTCCACCTCGGCTGAAGGCACACGCGGCGCAGTCCGTGCTTTGGAGACGCTCGCTAGCCGTGAGGTGCCGCACCTGCTCCGGTTTTTTCGGGCCCAAGTGGGCCAGCGAGGCATGCCCGACGAGCTTCCCATCTACGGCCCGCGCTACGCCTCGGTGGCCCTTGGGTTCCGGAATACCCCCGACCTCGTCGAGGAGGTCGCGCCCTTCCTGGATCACGCTCGGGCCCTGCTTGAGAGGCGGTTGGACGTGGAGGGCTTCGTCGTGCGGACGGTGAGTGGTGGGCCTCCGGTCGGTAAGCCCATCGACGTGCGGGTTCGCGGACGAGACCTAGCGGCAGTCCGGGGGGCTGTCGAGAAGGTGGTAAGGCATCTGGAGGCGCGCAGCGGGGTCCACCAGATTGAGGCGGAGTGGGGGCTCGGCGGCGACAGCCTGGAGGTGCAGGTCAACGAAGCCCGCGCGGCGCGGGCCGGCCTTCGGGTGGCCGACGTCTCCCAGGCCGTTCGCTACGCCCTGGACGGCGCCACAGCTCTCGAACTCTCGGTCGACGAGGAGAACACCCGGGTTCAGGTCAGCCACAAGACCCCGAAGACCAAGGAAGAACTGAGCAACCTCGTCCTCAGGCGGCCCGATGGCGGCAGTGTCCGCTTGCGCCAGGTCGCAGAGGTCCTTCGGGTGCGAAGTTTGGAGCGGATTTCCCGGGTGAACGGGGCCCGTGCGGTGCGGGTCGTGGCGGAGTTGGACCCGGAGGAGACGGAGACGAGCCGCGAACGGGAGGCCCTGGAGTTGGCGCTCGCTGCGAACCGCGACGTGGAACTTCTCTGGGGCGGAGAGGCACAGGACACCGCCGAGAGTTTTCGCCGCTTGCCGACAGCTGCTGCACTGGCCGTCCTCCTCATCTACGCGGTCTTGGCGGTCCAGTTTGGTAGCTACCTCCAGCCCTTACTCATACTCGCTGCCGTGCCCTTGGGCGTTGCCGGGGCCGTCTTGGGGCTGTTCTGCTTCGGGATGGAGCTGAGCCTCGTCGCTGGAATTGGCGCTGTGGGGCTGACGGGCATCGTCGTCAACGACAGCTTGGTACTTGTCGACTTCATCAATCACCGCCGCCGGAAGGGGGCCACGATCCGTGATGCGGTCTTGGATGCCTCCCGATTGCGGCTGCGGCCGATCCTCATCACGACGGTCACCACGGTGGCTGGACTCTTCCCTCTGGCCGTGGGCCTGGGCGGGCGGGAGCCGCTCCTCGCTCCCATGGCCGTGGCGATCAGCGTGGGGCTCGTCTTTGCAACGGCGATGACGCTGGTGGTTGTGCCGGTGCTTTACCTGGTGCTCGAAGACCGCGGCTAGAACTCGCCGGTTGCCAACAGGAGCTCGATGAGGGCTAGGTCTCGCGCCATGCGGGCCCGGAGATCCTCCAGCTGTGAGGTGGCTTGGGCGAGCTGAGCCGCGCGCAGCTCCCGTTCAGTCGCGGATCCAGCGTCCAGGGCGCGTTGGGCAAGCTCGAGGTCTTCGGTGGCAAGGGCGACCTCAGCCCCCACGGCGTCGTGGTTGGCTTCTGCACGACTCAAGGCCTCCCAGGCCTGTCGGATCTCGTCCCCGACCTGGCGCTGCTTCCGTCGTACTTGGATGCTGGCGGCCCGTGCCCGGCTGGCCTGTTCTCGGGTTCGGGCGATGCGTAGACCGCCGTCAAACAGGGACCAGTTGAGCTGGAAGGCGGCATGGAGGGTGTAGGGGTAGGGATCGAAGAGGGTTGGGGTGGGGCGGAAGCGCTGCTCGAAGGCAAAATCGAGGGTGGGGAGCCATCCCAGGACGCGTGACATCCCTATCATCGTGCTCTCCATCATCGACAACAAGG
>CAZQTQ010000304.1:0-5727 GCA_964596025.1 uncultured Rickettsiales bacterium | reverse complement strand
TCGACGACAGCGGCAGCTACAACGACGCCGACGCCCTGCTGGGTGCGTCCGAGAGTATCGCCGTCTACTTTGACGCGGAGACTGCCGAAGAGATCCCGTTCGAACTCTCCTTTGTAGGTGCTGGTCCTGGCTGGAACTTCTCGGCCTACGAGTCCCTGACCTCCGATGCCCCGAGCTTCGATTGGAGCGAGAACTGGAACTCCAGCAACGGTCCCTCCATCGAGGTAGAGCTCCTGCCTGTGGAGTCGGGGACGCTGCCGGTGAGCAGCGATCTCTGGTTCCCCGAAGGAAGTACCCTGGCTGCGGTCCACGCTAGTTTCGTCCAGGCCTTTGACGATGCCGAGGTCGATGTGGTCTCCGACCCCTTCCTCTTCCAGACCGGCATCGAGAACGAAGGCGGCTCCTGGAACTACCAGTGGAGCCTCGATGGTCCCCCGCCTGATGGCCACCTATTCTCCGTGGGCTCCCTTGCTGGTCCTGGATCAGACCCTGAGGATGAGCCTTTGGCTCGTGGCGAGGAGAGCAGTGCGCTCATGGCGCTCTACTCAGTGGGTTCCTACTTTGACGACGGTGACGGGGTCTTTAGCAATGACAGTGCCTGCGATCGGGCTGAGAGCAACGACCCACTGTGGCAGCTCCTCTGGATTGAAGTTGACAGCCTTTCCCTATCGGATGCCTTCTACAGTCAAGTCAACGGCTACAGGATGGGTTGGTCGCTGTGGAACCAGGAAACCGACATCCTGCGGGCCCTGAGCGCGGGTGTGGTCTTGTCCTTTTTCACCTTCGGCGACGACGACGATTCGGCGGGCGGGGACGACGACGACTCGGCGGGCGAGGGCAACATCTACGGCATCCCGGAGGAGTGCCTTCCCGAGGAGGGCGACGACGACGACTCGTCCGCCGGGGGTGACGACGACGACTCGTCCGCCGGAGGTGACGACGACGACTCGTCCGCCGGAGGTGACGACGACGACTCGGCCGCCGGAGGTGACGACGACGACTCGTCCGCCGGAGGTGACGACGACGACACGACGGCCGGCGACGACGACGACTCGTCCGCTGGGGGCTAGGTCCGCGGACCGGCTGCCGGCGATCACGATGGAGGTCCCCACCGAGCCCCGGGCTGGGCGTAGCGCCCTCCGCGTTGCCCTCCCTGGCCTATTGCTGCTCCTGGTTCTGTCCATCCTCGGGGGCCTCCCGGTCGGCCCGGGCCCGGGGCTGGCCTACGCCGCCTCCTCGACTCGTCACGACGTGCCGGGCTTCCGCAACTTCCATTGGCGGGCTCCCTCGGTGCGGCGCGGGCTGCATGCCGCTCCGGAGTGGATCTTCGTCCTGAGGCGTCACACCCTCGATCTTCAGGACGAGGAAGAACTCATCCAGCGGCTGGAGGCCATCGTGCAAGCCCGGGAGGACCGGCCCCTTCCGGAGTTCGTGCCGCTTCTCGCGGTGGACGAGGCGGCCGGCGAGGTTTGCGAGTGGGCTCTAGACGACAGCGGTGAGGAGACTCAGCCTCAGCGCCTCGGGGCCGAGGGTGAGTCCGTTCCCGCCGTGGACACCGTTCTGGAGCTTCGCCCCCTCACGGCTGGCTTCGGACACCTAGGAAGCCCGGCCGTATGCGGCCTTGTTCAAGGGCCTGAGGGTCGCCTCCCCGGGGAAATCCTCCGTGCTGAGGTCGTGGTGCGAAGGCCTCGGACCTCTCGCATGGAGGAGCGCTTCGCTCTCTTCTTGCCGGCCCAGGGGCCCGAGGCTCCCTCTCTGGAGGTGAATCTCGCAGTAGAGGCGTACGCCGACCTGGACGTGGTCATAGAACCCACGCTCTGGAAGCCGCAACTTCGGCAGAAGGCCTTGCCGGGCAAGAGGATCCGTCGCTCGGTTGCGGCGGAGTGGGTTACTCCTCTTCCCTCACCTCCAGGCTGCCTCTCGGTGGCAGGGCGGGTCCCCGGCTTCTGGGTGCGTTCGGGTGCTGACTGGGACGCTGTCTCTCTCGAACACCGCGCTTGGTACGACGCGGCCACGGTCCTGGACGACACCCTTATCCCGCTTGCCGGGCGGGTACTCGGCTCGGCCGATCTCCTGGCCTCGGTTCGGGAGGCGGCTCGGATTGCCTTGGACAACGTGGATCTGGATCCCAGCGAGGGCCGCGGCGGGACTTGGCTCCTGCCGAGGCGTGCCGCATCGGTGGCGGCGGACGGCCGCGGTACGGCGGCGGACCGGGCGGCGCTCTTGGTGGCCCTGCTGCGCGGCGCCGAGATCCGGGCAGAAGTGGTGCTCGCCTCCAGCGCGCCCTTGGCTGTCTCGCCGGCGGGCTCGCCCCGGCCGTTGAATCGGGTGCTCGTCCTCGTACCCGAGTTGAGCCGGCCCGACGGGAACGGACCGCTCTTTGTCGACCCCTCGCTCCCGAGCGACCGACTCTTCGCCCGCGACCCCGCCCTCCTGGGGCGCCCAGCCCTCCTTCTGGGTCCCACCGGTGCCCGCTGGCTTCGAATCTCGGATGTTCCCGATCGCCGGCGCTGGACCTTGAACGTTCGGGAAACCCAGCCCGACACCTTTGAGCTTCGCCTCGAGGGTGCCTTGGCCGGTCAACCGGCGGCAGAGGCGCTGCAGTGGGCCAAGGCTGGCACCGTCCCGAGGGACGCGCCCGTCCCTGAGCTGGCCTGGTTTGCAGTCTGGGGAGATTCGCTGCAGTGGACGGTGAAGCCGACAGAGGCCGGGGCGCATGTCGAAGCCCACGGCAAGCTGGCGCGGGAGCAGCTGGCCCCCGGCGGCTTTCTGGCCCCGCCTATGATTCCGAAGCCGGCACCCCGGGTCAAGAACGCCCCTTCGTGGCCCTTCCCGAGAGACACCCAACCCCTGGATTTGGAGTTGTTGGAGAGCTGGAGTTTTCGCGCCGCTGGCCCCGGTGGGCCAGCTCCTCCAGAAGAGCGATCTACGCCCTTTTGGACCGTATCCTCACTGGGGCGCTGGACCGGACCGGTATTCAACCGTCGAAGCCGGATTCGCTGGACTGCAACCGCGGTTTCGGTGGACGCGTCGGTCGAAGTTGAACGGTTTCTCGACTTTGTGGACCGTGTCTATGGTTCGGTCAAGGCTCCTTAGCTTCCGTCTCCTACCGTCCGCCCCAGGTCTCGAGGCGGTGGGGGCTCCGTCCAATAGGGCCCTCCTCTCGCTCCCCTCCTGCTACGATCCTAGCCCGTGAGTGTTCAATCCTCCGGGCGCGGCAAATCCTCGAATCTTAGGAAAGACGTCCGTCGCGGGCTCACGGGCGCCCACCTGGGCGTCGCTCAGATCCTATACAATCTCGCCAAGACCGCGCGATCATTCGCTTTTTACGCACGAAGCAACCAGACCATTGGCCGCTTCTTGGAGGAGCTACACCAGGGTTTCGCTGCCTTCCTCGAAGAGGAGGAGCGGATCCGGCTGATCGTCGGGGGAGATCGTTTCATCTACGACGGCGAAATCGTCTACTTCGACGCAGACCGGGAGAACGGTCTTCCCTTCCGGCTCTTCCGAGACGGAATTCGGGCCATCGACTTCAAGGTGGGCCTGGGCGAGTCGGAACTGGAGACCTTTCTAGAGCTCCTGGGTCGTCGGCAATCGAGGGGTAAGAAGGCCGAGGAGGAGGACCTTGTCACCCTCCTCTGGCAGCAGTCCTTCGAGCACATTACCTACCAGGGTGTCGAGGGCTTTACCCACGATCTGAGTGCGGCGGGAGACCTTACTGATAGCGACGAGACCGTCGATTCCGGGCAGGCACTTCCCACCATGATGGACCGGATCAGCGGTCGGAAGAAGCGCCTCAAGGTCGAGACGGAGCGGGGCCAAGTCGCGCGTTCCTACGTCGGCGACGCCGAAGACGACATTCTGGGCGAGTCCGACCTGGAGGGCCTCGACGGAAACGAGATGAGCCTCGCGGCCGGCCTGTACCCGGGGTCACGTGACTACCCCCTGCAGGTGCCGAAGGGGCCGGTCGAGGTTCCTTACGAGGCCATCACGGATGAGGAGCTTCAGGCGCTCCAGGACGAGCTGGAAGAGGAGAACCAGCGAGGCCTCCTCTACCTCCTCGACTACTGCTTTGAGGTCTCCCGGCAGATGCCACAGCTCCTTCAGCCCGCGGACTTTCGCCCTCTTCTGACCCCGATCCGGCGCTACCTCATTCGCGGACGGGACCTCGAAACCTACGATCGACTCCTTCGCTACTTGCGGAAGATTGCCGAGGGCGGAATCTATCCTCCTGCGCTCACCGAGCAAGCCGCGGAGATGCTCCAGGAGTGCTGCGAACTGGACGCACTCAGCGCCGTGGTCGCTACTGCTTCCGGCGACGATGTCCTGGAAGACATAGCTTGGGACATCCTCCAGCAGTTGCTGCCCGACCTGGCTCAGCGGGACGTGCTGGTGCTTCTCGGTCACGCCATGAGCGAGCACATGAGCAACATCCTCGCAGCAACCCTGATTCAGTCGACTGGTGCGGATCTGGGCCTCTACGAGGAGGCCCTGGAGGGGGAGTCGGTCGCGGCGGCCCTCGCCGGTCTTCGCTGCCTGGCGACCCTGCGGACGCCCAAGGCTGTCCTGCTCATCGAGCAGGCGGTCTGGCGGCCCGAGAACCTGGTGAAACGGGGAGCGCTGCGCATCCTGGGGCGTGTGCCGCCCGGCGAGACGACGCCCAAGGCCTTGCTCAAGGGCTTGCGCGACTCCGACCCCGAGGTTCGTGACGAGGCCCTGGATGCGGTGGACCGCCAGGCCATTTCGGACATGGCCAGCTCCGTAGGACGTTGGTTCGAAGAGGTGGGCTTCTCGAAAATGGACGAGGAGAAGCGCTTGCAGTTTGCTCGCATCCTCTGCGACTTGGACCGGGAATACGCCGCCAACTACTTCGGCGACAAGATCAAGATCAACGTACTGACCAAGTTCGGCGGGGCGACGACGGCGGCTGAGATGGAGTGGAACCTCCTCGCTGCGGAGGGGCTGGCTCTGGCCGCGACCAAGGGGGCCATCGAGAAGCTGCGTGAGGTGCGGACCAAGGGGGATAAGAAGTTCCGGGATCGGGTCACTCGCCTGGCTGTCGAAGCCCGCCGGAGGGCTCGAGAGTGAGCGAACCTCGGGTAAGCGAAGAGGGCCTCCTCTCCCTGGAGGACGTGGCGAGTGCGCTCGCAGAGGAGGAGTCCGAGGGCGGGGAACTTGCAGTGCTCCGGAACGGAGGAAAAGACCTCGTCAACTACCTCTACATGAGCATGCGAACTCTGAGCATCCACGCGGCCGACAACCGGGCCGTCAGGGAACCACTCGCCCGCCTGGTTGCGGCGCTCGCTACGCTCAGTCAATACATCCACGTGATTCACCTCATCTCCGTCGAGGGGCAGATCTACCTCAACGATCTACGCATCAAGATGGAGGCGGCGGCCTTCGATAACGTCCAGTTCATGATGGCTGTGTTCGATAAGCACGGCATCGGTGGGCTGACGTTCCACGGCGCCCTGAGCGAGGAGGAGGTCAAAGACTTACTCCTCCTTCTCCTTCGGCACCTTCCGCCCAAGGGGGGCGACAAAGATGCCGCGCTGGAGAGCATTCGCGGCGCGCTGTCTGAGGCGGGGCTGACGAACGTCACCATCGACAAGCCGTATTACTTCCGCTCGGCCGAGGCCGGGGCGACGGCAGATCTCAGCGAGGATGCGGCCGAACAGGAGCAAGCGGCTCTCGCCTACTCCAAGGGTGTTCTGGCGGTAAAGGACT
>CAZQTQ010000303.1:3194-5736 GCA_964596025.1 uncultured Rickettsiales bacterium | reverse complement strand
CCCCGGTGTCGTCGTCGCCCCCGGTGTCGTCGTCGCCCCCGGTGTCGTCGTCGCCCCCGGTGTCGTCGTCGCCAGCAGTGTCGTCGTCCCCTGCGCTGTCGTCGTCGCCTGCGGTGTCGTCGTCGCCTGCGGTGTCATCGTCGCCCACGGCGTCATCGTCTCCGCCACTGTCGTCGTCGGCGTAGGGCGGAGAGGCGCAGGCCGGGGCCAAGAGCAATGCCAGCACCAGCAACCACAGGGGCGACAGACCGACCTTCACCAGCGCCCTCCATCCAGAGACAACCCCATCGTAGCCCAGCCCAACAGCACGCCTCAGTCCCCCAGCAGCGCGCGAAGCTCGACAATGCTGCGGCCAAGCTCGGACTCGGCCCCCGAACCGGACTCGGCGGCAATGGACTCTGCCTCGGCGAGGGCGCGCATAAAGGCGGCTGCATCGCCGGCGAGGTGCTCTACTTGGGCTCGCCTGCAGAGCAGTTTGCCGAACTCCGTCTTATGGATGCCGCGAAGCTGCGTTTCGCCCGTGGCGAGGAGGCTGCGGGCTTCGTCGAAGGCCCCCTGCCGGGCGCGAATGAGGGCCAGGGTGGCGCGGAAAGCCCCGGCGGCGGCAGGCCACAGCTCGTCGAGAATGAGTGTGGCCTCCAGGAGGTGGCTCTCGGCAGATTCCAGGTCGTCCCGAGCAAAGAGAAGGTCGCCGAGGTTGCCGCTATCGAGAGCTTCAAACCGACGGTTCCCCAGTTCACGGTGAATCGCGAGGGACCGGTGGAAATACTCCACCGCCTCGTCCAATTCGCCCTGCATCTGATGGGCAACTGCGAGGTTCCCAAGGACGATGCCTTCGCTGCGGCGGTCTCCCAATTCCCGATGAATCGCAAGGGCTTGTTGACGGAGTTCTCCCGACTCGGGAAATTCGCCCACCTCCTGATGGAGGATCGCGAGGTTCGCGAGTGCCACCCCCTCTTCGTGGCGGGCCCCGACCTCGCGGTAAATCCCGATGGCCTGGCGGGCGTAGTCGAGCGCTTCTGCTCTGAGGCCCTGTTCGCGATAGATGTAGCCGATGCGACCGATGGCCCTACCCTCAAGGACGCGATCCCCCACCTCCCTGTGGATGGCGAGCGTCTGTTGGTAATGCTCCAGCGCCTCTGCGATGCGGCCCCCCTGGTAGACGTCAAGTCCGAGAAGGTCGAGGGCCCTGCCCTCACCCCGGCGGTTCCCCACCTCACGAGCTATCGCAAGGGCCTGGCGGAAGTACTCGTATGCCTCTTCCTTGCGCCCCACATTTCTCAGCAGATCTCCGCCACTCCGATACAGGCGCTCTCGTGTCCCGGGGCAAACCGACTGGTCCAAGAGCCCCTGAAGCAGCGCCACGCCATCGGAAAACGGGCCCTGAAACTGAAACACCTCTGCTGCGGCCAACGCACAGCAGGCCGCAAGTTCGGGTTCCGCTGCGGCCCCGGCCGCCTGGACTCCCCGGACGAGGTTCTCCAAGTCCAATGCCAGGGCCTTCCGCCGCTCGACGCCTCCGTGGGACTGGAGCGCATCGATGGCTTCCTCGCTACCCGAACCTGCATAAAAGGCGGCGTGGCGTACGGCAGCGGCGTGGCGAGGGTTGTTGGCGGGATCCGGCAGGCTGTCCAGCTTCTCGGCCGCATAGTCCCGGATGCTGAGGTACATGCCAAAGCGGGGCTGACCCCGGACCTTCCAGCTGCGCAGCAGGGACTTGTCGAAGAGCGACCCCACCACGTCCAAGGACCAGGGCGCATCGGGCCAAGCGGAGAGATCCAGCACCTCCTCGGCTGCCTCCATGAAGAAGCCACCCCGAAACACCGAGAGCTGGGCCAGGGCCGCCTGCTCCCAGGGATCGAGCAGCTCCCAGGACCAGTGAATCAGGCCCGCCAGCGTCGCCTGCCGGGCCGTGTCCCCTCTCCGCCCACCGCGTAGCAACTTGAAACGATCCGAGAGTCGACCCAGGAGTTGGGTGGGTGAGAGCAGCCGGGCACGGGCGGCGGCCAGCTCGATGGCCAAAGGCAGCCCATCCAGCTGTTCTACGATGCGATGGATGGCGGCTCGGTTCTCTTCCGATTCCTCCCAGCTAGCATCCGCTGCGCGGGCCCTCAGCTCGAACAGCGCCACACCGTCTTGTTCGGGCAACGGCTCCAGGGGGAGGACCTGCTCGGCAGAGAGCCTCAGTGGCTCCCGTGAGGTCACCAGGAACACCGCCTCGGGAGCCACCTCCAGCCAACGGCCCACCGTAGAAGGCGCGTGCTCGACGACCTGCTCGAAGTTATCCAGCACAAGGAGCACCCGCCCTCGGCCCGCAATCGCGTGCCCCAGGTGTCCCACCAGGGCGCTGAAGTCGTCGCCGCCGAGACGCACATCCAGCGCTGCTGCCGTGGCCTGGAGCACCCCCTTTGCGGAGCGCGCTTCGGTCAAATCCACAAACCACGTCCCCCCATCGAAGTCCTTCTTGGACTGCCGTGCAAAACGCCGACACAGGCGGGTCTTGCCCGCCTCGGGCAGGGACGCACCGTCGACGCTCACGCGC
>CAZQTQ010000303.1:0-3184 GCA_964596025.1 uncultured Rickettsiales bacterium | reverse complement strand
CCCGCCCCGCCGGTGCCCTTGATGGTGAGCAAGGCCACTCCGTCCTCCACGAGCCGTGCGACCGCGGAGAGGTCCGACTCTCGCCCGACAAAGCCATCGAGCCGTGGCCCGAGTTTGCTGCTCTCTTCCTGTCGAGGGAGGACCGCAGTCGCATCACCAGCCGCGACCCTGCCAGCGACGAGGCCGCCAGGCAGTTCTTGGGTGGGTGGCGCCGTCGATGTCCCTTGGTTCAGCTCGGACAGCAGCCAGTCCCTCAGCCCCGGTCGGTAGCCGACCGCCTCACGCACCGTCTGCAGGGCCCGTATCAGGTACTCCGCATCGAGGTACCGGTCCTCCCGGTCGGACAGGAGGCAACGAACCAGCACCTCTCCGAGTCCGGGCGCCACCTCGTCCAAGGACGAAACAACCTCCTCGCTCAGCAACGGGGACCTCAAGGGCTCCCCACTGAGCACCTGCCGGAAGACGTATTGGCCTCCTAAGGGGTTGTTCCCGAGCGCCGTAGTTGCAAGCACCAATGCCAGAGAGAAGAGGTCAGAGCGCCCGTCCAACTCGTCTCCGAGGACTTGCTCGGGCGACATGAAGGAAGGCGTTCCACGCAAGCCCTCGGGAAGTTCCATCGACTGACCCGCTTCGTCGTGCTGGGTCGTCGCAATGCCAAAGTCAGCGATCTTGACCGCTCCGTCCCACGAGATCAGGATGTTCGACGGCTTGAGATCGCAGTGCACAAGGCCGGCAGGCCGGCCGTCCGAGACGAGGCCGTGGGCCTTCGCCAGGCCGGTGGCGATAGCGACCGCAATCTCCATCACCACCGCGCCCGGGAGGCGTCTTCCGGGGCCAATGATCCGGGCAAGGGTCAAGCCCTCCACCAACTCCATCGAGATGAACAGCTCCCCGTCGACTTCGCCCAACTCATAGACATCGACGATGTTGGGATGCTTGAGCCGGCCGACGATGCAGGCTTCGCGGATCAGAAACAGCGACTCTCCGGTGCCTGTCTCTTCCGTGGCTTCGGTGGTTTCCGACTTCAAGACCTTCAGGCAGACCTGCTTCCGAAAACCTGCCGGGCCCTGCAGCTCGGCCTGATAGACCCGGGCCATTCCGCCCTCGCCCACGACGGCCAAGATGGTGTATCGGCCAAAGCGCCGAGGCAGCTTCTCGCCGTTCACGAGCTCAGATCCGGACGCAGCCAGAGGAGGGCTCTTCTCATTGGGAGAAACCGCTCCTGGCGCAGACGAGTTGCGGCAGTCCCGGTCCTGTCCCGTGACGATGCCGGTGAGTACGGCGGACCATAGGGGGAGCTTATCCCACGGCTGCCCGCTGAATGCCCTCCTGCTGGAGACGACCGCTTGGACCGGGACGGAGTGAAAGGGCCCGTCCCGTTCTACCCGCCGGCTCATTTCCAGCCCACTGGGTGACTGCGGGCCTTCAGAGGCCTGGCGTGGCATAGTCACGCCGATGGCTAAGCCCCTCCAACTTCACCGTTCCGACGACGCTGCGGTCCTAAACCGCAGCATCTTCCGCCCCCACTTCGAGGACCCGCAGCTGGAGGCGGCGTGGATGGTCCATCGACTCGACACCTTCCGTCGAGTGAACCGACGAGCTGCTTGGTTCCTCTTGTTCTGCAGCGTCCTCTTGTTCGCAGTAGACGTGGCCCTGGTGGGGTCGACTCCGGCCGTATTGGTCTCCCGCGGTGTCTTCTTCATCCTCACCTTGGCTCTGGTGGTCGCACTGAACCGAGTCCAAGACACCAAGCAGGGAGACTGGCTCCTGTTGGGGGCGAGCTCGATCCTCGGGACCTTCGTTTGGTTCCAGATCTTCATGCAGTTGCCGCAAGAACTCCTGAGCTCTTACTGGTTGGTCACTGCGGCATTGATGGTGACGATCTGCTTCGTCTTGCTCGAGATGGTGTTGCTGGCACGTCTGGCTGTGGTGGCGCTGATGCTGTTGATCACCCTGTCGGCACCCTTCGTCTTAGGGTTGGGGCTCGGGGAGACGCTCCTCGGGTTGATGCACGTGGTCCTGGTGGCAGATGTGGGCTGGGTAGCCGCCTGGCAGGTGGAGGTTGCGCGCCGCTCTGCCTTCGTGAACCAATTGGGGGTCGAGCGGGAGCGGGAGCGGACCGTCGACCTACTTCGCAACATCTTGCCCGAGCCCATCGCCGACCGACTGCTCAACGACCCCGGCACCATCGCCGAGCGCTACGACAGCGTGAGCGTGCTCTTTGCGGACATCGTCGGGTTCACGCCCTGGGCCTCCACGTGCGAGGCGGACCAGGTGGTAGAGGTCCTCGACACGATATTCAGCTCCTTCGACCAACTCTGCGATGCCTACGAGGTGGAGAAGATCAAGACGATCGGCGACGCCTACATGGCAGCCGGAGGTGTCCCGAGTGGTGGAGGCGGGGCCACTGAAAGCGTGGTGCAGCTGGCTCTGTCCATGCTCGACGAGGTGGACAAAATGCCGGTTCAAGAAGGAACTTCGCTCCAGCTGCGGATCGGAATCCACCAAGGCCCCGTCGTCGCCGGGGTGATCGGGCGCCGAAAGTTCATCTACGACCTCTGGGGCGACACCGTCAACACTGCGGCTCGCATGGAGTCCCATGGGGTCCCGGGTCGGGTGCAGATCACCCAGGCGGTCGCGGATCAGCTCGGCGAGGACTTTGTGATCGAGCCGCGGGGCGTGATTGAGGTCAAGGGGAAGGGCCCGATGAAAGCCTATTTAGTCGACTCCACCGCACGCCCGGATGGCTAAAGTAGCCCACTGGAGGGTTCCCATGCGTCTTTCCCACGGAGTCATCTGCGCTGTTGCTGCGCTCGCCACCGCCTGCGGCACCCAGAACGCACCCGAGATCTACGACTTCGACGAAGACGGCTCCGCCGACGCCGAGGACTGCGGTGCGTCCGACCCGACGATCCGACCCGGCGCCCAGGACGACTGGGGCGACGGCATCGACCAAGACTGCGACGGACTCGACGGAACCGACGCCGACGGGGACGGCTATCCCTCGGATGCGGCGGCCGACCCTCGGGACTGCAACGACTCCGAGCCCACCTGGTACCCCGGCGCCCCCGACTCGGTCGATCCCGGTGGCCTGGACACCAACTGCGACGGAGTCGACGGAGTCGACGAGGACGGCGACGGCTGGCTCAACGAGGCCTCGGGCGGCACCGACTGCGACGACACC
>CAZQTQ010000302.1:4386-5738 GCA_964596025.1 uncultured Rickettsiales bacterium | reverse complement strand
GTGATCGCAGCTTGGCGGGCGCGGTTGTATTCGAGGGTGAGGCGATCGATGACGTCGGTTGCGTTGCGGGTGGCCGCGTCCATTGCCGTCATGCGAGCGGCGTGTTCTCCGGCCGTGGACTCCAAGAGGACCTGGTGCATCCGGGTGCGGAGGAAGAGGGGAAGGATCTGGTGGAGGATGCTCTGCTGGTTCGGCTCGTACTGAAAGTCGACCATCGCGTCCGGCTCGGCCGCTTCCTGGGCCAGGGCTGTCAGCGGAAAGAGGGGCTCGATGACCGGCACCTGAGTGAGCGTGCTCTCGAAGCGGTTGTAGACGAGGTAGACCGCATCCAGTTCGCCGTCTTCGAAGCGGGTGCAAAGCTCGGCGACCAGCTTCTCGGCCAGGTCGTCAAAGGTGCTGGGGTTCAGGTCTACCTCGGTACGCCCCAGCGTCGCCCCGCGGCGCTGGAAGAAGTCCCGCGCCTTCTTGCCGTAGACCAAGATCTCCGGTTCTTCGAAGGCAGGACTCTCCTGCCTCTGGTCCCCGATCCAGTTGTTGACCTTGCGCAGCAGGCCGTTGTTGAAGCCGCCGCAGAGGCCGCGGTCGGACGTGACGACGACGATGGCGACCTTGTGCACCACATCCCGGCTCTTCAGCAGGGGGTGCCCGTCGGTGTCGACTCGTGCCATCAGGCTCTTGAGTACGGCGGTGACCTCGTCACTGTAGGGCCGGGAGGCCAGAGCCGCGTCGATCGACCGCTTCATCTTGGCGGCGGCCACCAGCTTCATCGCCCGGGTGATCTGCTGGGTCGACTTCACCGAGCCAATACGCGTCTTGAGGGCCTTGAGTGAGGGCATGCTCGTTCCTTGTCCTGGGAGCGCTCGGCCTTAGCCGGCGAAGATTCCCTTGTACTCGGCCAAGGCGGCGTCGAGATCGGCGGAGACGTCGTCGGTCATCTTTCCGACGTCGACGATCTTCTTGGCAACCTCGGGGTGCTTGTCCGCAATGAAGGACAGGAACCCGTCGTGCCACTCCTGGACGCGAGCCACTGGGTACTCGTCGAGCCAGCCGTTGGTGGCGCCGTAGATGACCATGACCTGCTGTTCGACCGCCATGGGGCTGTACTGCGGCTGCTTTAGGACCTCGACCAGGCGAGCGCCTCGGCTCAGCATGTTCTGGGTGGCCTTGTCCAGGTCGGAAGCGAACTGGGCGAAGGCGGCCAGCTCGCGGTACTGGGCGAGGGACAACCGCAGGGTGCCGGCGACCTGCTTCATCGCCTTGATCTGGGCCGAACCACCTACGCGGGACACCGAGAGGCCTACGTTGATGGCCGGACGCACGCCCGAGAAGAAGAGGTCGGTGTCGAGGAAGAT
>CAZQTQ010000302.1:3906-4376 GCA_964596025.1 uncultured Rickettsiales bacterium | reverse complement strand
ACACGTCGCCGGCCTGCGTCTCGATGATGGGAAGGGCCGTCAGGGAGCCCCCACCCGCCGCGTCGCTCATCTTGGCGGCACGCTCGAGAAGGCGACTGTGGAGGTAGAAGACGTCACCGGGGTAGGCCTCGCGTCCCGGCGGGCGGCGGAGGAGGAGCGACATCTGGCGGTAGGCGACGGCCTGCTTGCTGAGGTCGTCGTAGATGGCCAGGGCGTGGCGGCCGGAGTCGCGGAAGTACTCGCCGAGGGTGGCGCCGGTGTAGGGCGCGAGGAATTGCATCGGAGCCGGTGTGGAAGCCGGAGCGCAGACTACGGTCGTGTACTCCATGGCGCCGTAGCGGCGGAGCCGCTCGACCACCTGGGCAACCGTCGACTGCTTCTGGCCGATCGCCACGTAGATGCAGTAGCAGTCCTGCCCCTTCTGGTTGATGATCGTGTCGATGCCGATGGCGGTCTTGCCCGTCTGGCGG
>CAZQTQ010000302.1:2593-3893 GCA_964596025.1 uncultured Rickettsiales bacterium | reverse complement strand
CCCCGATGATGAGCTCGCGCTGACCGCGACCGATCGGCACCATGGCGTCGATCGCCTTCAGCCCCGTCTGCAGGGGCTCGTGCACCGACTTCCGAGTGACGATGCCCGGCGCCTTGATCTCGATGCGGCGGGTGTTCTCGGTGCCGATCTCTGGGCCGCCGTCCAGGGCGCGCCCCAAGGGGTCCACGACCCGGCCGAGCAGCGCCTCGCCTACCGGCACCTCCACAATGCGCCCGGTCCGCTTCACCTCATCGCCCTCTTTGAGCATCTTGTCGTCGCCGAGAATGGCAACGCCGACGTTGTCTTCTTCGAGGTTGAGGACCATGCCGGACACCCCGCCGGTGAACTCGACGAGCTCGCCAGCTACGGCGTTGCCCAGGCCGTGGACGCGGGCAATTCCGTCACCCACCGAGAGGATGTTGCCGGTCTCCGCGACCACAACTCGACTCTCGTAGTTGGCGATCTGGTCTTTCAGGATCTGACTGATCTCTTCCGCGCGAATTTGCATCGTGCTCTTCCTCGTAAGGGGTGCGGGGTGCCGGGCTCTAGGCCTCGGCCCGGACGTCTTGGTTCATGAGCTGGAATTTCAGGGCATCCAATTGGGTGCGAATGCTCCCGTCGAAGACGCGGTCTCCAACCCGGGTGACGATGCCCCCGATGAGGGACGCGTCGACCTGAGCGTTGATCTCTACCTGGTTGGCGCCCGTGACCGCCTTGATGTGGTCCGTCAAGGTCTTCAGCGAGGTCTTGTCCAAGGGGGCGGCCGAGGTCACTAGGGCCTGAACACGCCCCTGTCGCGAGTCGACGAGTGCCTGGAAGGACCTTCGGATGGTTGGGAAGACCACCATGCGGTTGTTGTCCACCAGGAGGAACAGGAAGTTTCGGCTGATGTCGGTGAACTTCGACTTCTTGACCAAGGCCTCGAGTACCGCGTGTCGCTCCGCGCGCACGAAGCTGGGGTTGCTCAGGGCTTCGCGCAGATCGGCCGAGGACGCTAGCAGGGCATCAAAGCCTGCAAGATCTCCGGCCACCTGGTCGAGGCACTTTGTCTCCTCGGCCAGATCGCACAGCGCCTTGGCGTAGCGGCGGGCAATGGACTCACTCATCGCTGGTGGCTCTCCTTGACCTGGTCGAGGTAGCTCGACGCCAGTCGGTCCTGGTCCTTCTTGTCCACGGACTCTGTGAGGCTGCGGCCCGCGAGGTCCACTGCCAGCTCGATGGCTTCGGTGCGCAGCAGGTGACGGGCCCGCCGGAGTTCGTCGTCGATCGTGCGGCGGGTCGCCTCCTGGAGTTGGGCTGC
>CAZQTQ010000302.1:0-2583 GCA_964596025.1 uncultured Rickettsiales bacterium | reverse complement strand
GTACTGCTTTTCGGCTTCGGTCTTGGCCGTCCAGGCGGCATCCAGCTGGTCCTTGACCTCAGCCCTGCGTTGCATGAGGAAATTGCCCAGTGGGGTCCGCAGTGCCCAGGCGAGGATCCCGAAGAAGAGCACGAGGTTGACCGCATGTCGGACGATTGCCGACCAGTCCGGGCCGACGTCTGCATGAGCCCCGCCGCTTGCCGCCGCCGTCGTCGCCAAGGCGACGCTCGCCACGAGGCAGCAAACCAGGGCTGTGCCGAGACGTGTAGAGAGGCGAAGCATGGCTCAGCCCTCCACCGAACGGCCGAGGATGGATGAGGCGATGTTGCGGCTCAGCTCTGTGGCTACGGTCTGGAACTCCGCCCTCGCCGTCTCCTGTTCTTGGTCCAGGCTCGCCCGTGCTTCGGCTAAGAGGACCTCCGCTTCTCCGCGCGCTGTGGCCAGGACCGCCTTCTCGCTTTCGAGCGCCTCTTGGTAGAGCTTGCTGCGCTCGACCATGGCCTTCGCCCGGGCCTCGGCGAGCTTCGTTTCGAGCTCGGCCATCTTGCCTGCAACCTCTGCCTCGAGGTTCTCGGCGTCCCGCTGGAAGCCCGTGATGTTTCGCTCACGCTCTTCCAGCATCTTGAGCATCGGCTTGAAGAGGAGGACGTGGAGGCCCACCAGGACGATGAGGAAAGGCAGGGTTTGCCAGAGAACCATCTCTCCGGAAATGCCGAGGGCTTCGAGTGCGGCCACGGGTACTCCCTAAGCGGGTATCTGGGGTCTGCTGCAGTGCAGGCGCGCGCCTTATACGGTTGGGGGGACAGGGAGTCAATGCTTAGGACGCACTTGGCGTCGAACAAGCCAGCACTCGGTCCCAGAGCGCCACGGTCGCGTTCATCTGGTGCTGGATGGTGTGACGCTCTTGGATGCGCTGGTGTCCGCGCTGTGCGATGTCTTCGCGGTGGCTGGGGTCGTCGACCCAGCGAAGCAGCTGTTCGGCGAGGCCCACGGGGTCGCCAGGATCCACGAGATCTCCCGCCTTGCCCTCGAGCAACTCGGGCAGCGCGCCGCAGCGGGTCGTCAGCACGGGTCGCCCGGCGGCCATGGCCTCCAGGACGGCATAGGGTAGGCCTTCCGCGCGGCTCGGAAGCACCAGGCCGTCGGATGCGGCGAGCTGGGCCTGGGCCTCTCTGGGATCGACTGCTCCCTTGAAGTGGATGCCGCACTTGCGCCCGCGCTCCAGCCAGCGTTGGTACTGCCGGGCCTCGCACTGCATCGGTCCGAGAACCTGGACTCGCAGCACCGCTCCACGGGCCCGGTGGACCCGCTCGGTGGCGTCGATGAGGACGTCGATGCCCTTGCGCTCCTCGACCGAGGCGAGAACACAGAGCGAGAGCGGGGTCTCGGTACTGCCGGGCACCGCGGCTCGCGCCGACCAAGCAAGGAGGGGGACTCCGTTGGGGATGGGGACGACGTGGCCCGGCGAGGCCCCGAAGGACTCGAAGGGCTTCACGTCGGCCGAGGAGAGGACGGCAACCGCATCGACCGAACGCAGCGTCGATCGGATGAGCGGACGGTCAACGACCGACCGAGCCCAGTAGTCGGCAAAGTCGGGCGCATGGCAGTGGAGAAGCACCCGTGCCTCCTGGGCCCGCGCAAGCCGAACAAAGAGCGCCGCTTCTCGAAACCCCCAGTTCTGGCTGCAGCAGATGTGGACGAGGGCTGGCTTGGTGGCCTGAAGTTCGGCTCGGAACTGCAGGGAGACCCTCGCTCCGTCGCTCAGTCGTTGGGGCAGCGGCCGGGTCTTGGGCCCCCCCTTGTCCGTGACAAAGGGGATCCAGGCACGTCTTGGCTCGTTGGCGGCCAGTGCCTCCCGGAGATTGCGGATCCAGGTCGACACACCGCCGGCTCGGCTCGTTGAAGGGCCGACCAGCAAGATCATGGAGCGTCCGTCGAGCCGACGTAGCCCAGGGACCGGAGGACTTCCTTGTCGCTGGGGCTCAGCGCCGCGGGAACCGGCTCACTGCCCTCTGGGGTCTCCCCGTCGCTCTGCTGGGCCGGGTCGAGGTGTCGAAGAAGGGCTGCGACATGGTCGGGGTGGTCATCTGCCACATCGTTTCGTCCTTCGGGGTCGGTGCGAAGGTCGTACAGCTCCGCTCCGCGGTGCGGGTTGTGGACGAGGAACCACTGGTCCTGGACCACAGCCCGTTCGGGATGGCTGAGGTCTGGTGGTGCTTCCGCGAACCGGAGCCGTACACCGTCGGGACGTTGCCCCACGAAGGACGACCGAAGCTGTTGTTCCCCACCCCTCAGGAGCGGGGCAAAGCTCTGGCCGTCTCCTCCGAAAACGGCCCCCGGCTCGACCAGGTCGACAAGAGTTGGCGCCACATCGATTGTGGATGCCAATGCATCGACCCGCTTGCCCCCGTCCAAAACCCCAGCCCAGCGTAGGATGAGCGGCACCCGCAAAGCCTCTGGACTAAGGAAATAGGTGTGAGCGTAGCCGTAGTTGTTTCGGTCCATTCGCTCGTCCAGCGTTTCGCCGTGATCCGAAGTGATGGCTACCAACGGGGACCGACCACTGTCTGGGGGATTCGTCTC
>CAZQTQ010000301.1:0-5753 GCA_964596025.1 uncultured Rickettsiales bacterium | reverse complement strand
CAAGCGGGGCGCTTCTGGTCATAGCGTCGGCAGTGACGCCCTGGTCGACGAGTACCGGGAGGTGCGGCGTCGTCTTGGCGAGTCGGACAAGGTCAATCGGAAGGCACTCGAGAAGCGCCTGAGCAAGCATGCGGACGAGGTCAAGAAGAAGACGGGCTGCAAGGAGGTCCGCTTCCAGGTGGTGGAAGAGAACGGACGCAGCAAGGTGAAGGTCTTCCCTGTCCGTTAGCCTCGTTCCCGAAGCCGTACTTACCGGCCAGGCCGGAAGCGCCTGAGCACCAACGAGAGTTCGTCGCGAACTCCCAGGGTCCATATTCCAACGCCGTAGACGAGGACAGCACCGATCAGACAGGTGGCGAGTACCGCGGCGTTGGTCCAACTCGGGCCCTCACTCCAGGTGCCGTACTGTGCCAGCGTCCCGGCGAGGGCGGCCGCGGGCAAGGAGGCCAGGGCCATACGGAGGAGCGGAGAGCGGAGTCGCCGCAGGCCGAGTTGGACCGACTCGTGGCGGCGCAAGAGGACGATGTACAGTCCCATCTGGATCACTGCACTGATGCTGAGCGCCATGCCGAGTCCGCGCACCCCGTGGGCTTGGGAAAGGGTGTAGCCGAGGCCGCCGGTCAGAGCGACGCCGATCCCCCCGACGGCGAGCAAGGTGTTCCGGTCGTCAACTGCGAAGTAGACTTTCTTGACCAGCTGGATCGCCGCCATTGCCAGCATAAAGGGCAGCAGCATTTGCAGGGTTGCCGAGGTGGCCGCCAGGTCGTCCGTGCCAAATGCGCCGTGCCGGAAGAGCATGGCCACGATCGGTTCGGCGACAAAGGCCAGGACAATGGCGGCGGGGATGAGGGCTAAGGCGGCCAGCCGTGCGGCCGAGACAAAGTCATTCTCGAACTCGACCCAGTCCCCTGCCTTGGCGGCCCGCGCGATCTCCGGCAAGAGCGCGCTTCCGACCGCGACTGCAATTGCGCCCTGGGAGAGGTCGACCACCCGATTGGCGTACCAGTAGTGGGTGACTGAGCCGGTCTCGAGTAAGGAGGCCACGAGCCGCAGGAGGATGACGTTGAGCTGGCCAAAGACGCCGATGGCTACGACCTTGCCCATTTCTCCCAGGAAGGCCTGGAAGCGAGCCGTACGCATGGCTTCGATGTTCGGCTGCGGTCGGCCCCACAGGGAAAAGAGCTTCGGGAGACAGACCAGGACGTGAGCGAGGCCGCCTACCAACACGCCGAGGGCGAGAGCGGAGGTTGCCGGCATGGCCCCTTTGCCCAGCAAGAGGGCTACGACCATCGCCGCGCTGACCACACCCGGCGCAAGCTTGGGCACGAAGAAGTGGCCACGCAGGTTGAGGAGGCCTTCGCACCAGGAGACCAGGCTGACAAAGAGGACAAAGGGGAACATCCACCGTGTCAGCCGGACGCAGAGGTCGAACTGTTCTGGGTTGTCGACGAAGCCCCATGCACAGAGCCGCACCAACAGAGGGGCGGCGACCCAGCCGGCGAGGCAGAGGACGAAGCCAGCGACCACCAGGGTGACGAGGGCCGCTCCGGCCAGGCCTCGGGCCGCCTCCTGCCCCTCCTCCTCCTCGGCTTCGGCCACCGCCGGAATGAGCGCGCCGGTCAGCCCCTCGTCGGCGACGAAGCGACGGAAGATGGAGGGGACGGTAAAGGCGACCCAGAAGGCATCCGAGGCAAGCCCAGCGCCCAAGACGTTGGCGATTGCCACATCCCGGACCGCGCCCAAGACCCGCGAGCCAACCGTACCGATGCCCGAGAACAGTGCGCCTCGGGCGATCTGCCCTTCGCTCACAGAGGCCTCAGAGCTCTAGAAGCAGGCGGGCTGGATCCTCGAGGATCGCCTTGATCTTTACCAGGAAGCGCACAGCTTGGGAGCCGTCTACGATGCGGTGGTCGTAGGACAGGGCGAGGAACATGACGGGACGGACCTCGACCTGGTCCCCGATAGCGACGGGCCGTCGGATGATGGCGTGCATCCCCAAGATGCCGCTCTGGGGAGGGTTGAGGATGGGGGTGCTGAGCATCGAGCCAAACACCCCACCATTGGTGATAGTGAAGGTTCCGCCGGTTAGCTGGTCGAGCGCCAGAGTGCCCTCGCGGGCGCCAGCTCCCAGCTGGGAGATGGTGGACTCCACCTCGGCGAAGCTGAGACGATCAGCGTCCCGTATCACGGGGACGACGAGCCCTCGGTCGCTGCTGACGGCTACCCCGACGTCGTAGAAATCGTTGTAGAGGATGTCCTTGCCGTCGATGGTTGCGTTGATGGCCGGGAACTCTTTGAGGGCCTCGATCGAGGCCTTCACGAAGAAGGACATGAAGCCTAGCTTTACGCCGTGCCGCGCCAAGAACGCCTCCTTGTACTGCGCACGGAGCTCCATCACCGCTGACATGTCCACCTCGTTGAAGGTGGTGAGGATGGCGGCGGTGTTCTGGACCTCTTTGAGGCGCTCTGCGATGCGCCGCCGCAGGCGGGTCATCGGCACGCGCCGGGTGGAGCGAGGGCCTCCTCCTCCGGCCTTCGCCGAGGCAGCGGGAGCGCTGGCCGCAGTCCCGGTCGGCGTGGGTCCCAGGGGTTCAATGGCGAGGTCCACTGCCGGCATGGCGGCCAGCGTACTCAGGGGACTCTGTTCTCCCCTTTCGCCCTCGGGCTCGGCCGGAGCGGCGGGACTGTGGCTCGACAGGTAGCTCTCGACATCGCTCTTCAGCAAACGTCCCTTCTTCCCGCTGGCCGGGATGCTGTGAGCATTGAGGCCGTGTTCTTCGATCAGGCGCCGGACCGAGGGCGAGAGCGGGACTTTGGAGCTGCCGCCGTTGCTGGGGGCGCCTTCCGTCGCTGCTGCTGCTGCTGCCCCGGGCGCAGGGGATGCCGTTCCCGCCGACGCCTGAGCGCTTGGGTCAATCCTCCCCACCACCGCTCCGACGTCCACGTCCGCGCCGGCGTCGAAGAGGATCTCGGTGACCACTCCGCCACAGGGAGAGGGCAGCTCAGCTGTGACTTTGTCCGTCTCCAGTTCGAGTAGCGGCTGATCCGTCTCGACCTGGGCTCCAGCCTCCACCAACCAGGTGGTGATCGTGCCCTCGTTGATGGATTCGCGGAGGTTCGGAATGACGATGTCGGTGGTCATGGCTGCATCTCTCTCATGCCGAATCCGCAAGCCGCAGGGCGTCGTGGACAAGGCCTTGTTGTTCCTGAACGTGCAGGTGCTTGCTTCCGGTGGCGGGCGAAGCGGCGCGAGGTCGCCCGCTGTACTGCGGTACCCAGCCGGTGGCTGCCTGGATCTCTGGGGCGACGAAGGTCCAAGACCCCATATTTTTGGGTTCCTCCTGGCACCACACCACGTCCTCGAGGGAGGGGTAGCTGGCGAGGATCTCCGCCAGCAACTCGCCGCAGAAGGGATAGAGCTGCTCGACCCGCACGAGGGCCACCCGTTGCTCTTCCAGCTCCTCCCGGGTCTTGAGCAGGTCGTAGTAGACCTTGCCGCTGCACAGGACGACTCGTCTCACCCGTTCCTTCTGCTCGGTCGGGTCGTCGAGGATGGGGTGAAGGTAGCCACCGCTGAAAGCGCTCAAGGTCGAAACCGCTTTTGGGTGTCGCAGCAGGCTCTTCGGTGTCATCAAGATCAGTGGCTTGCGGTAGGTGCAGCGGAGCTGACCCCGCAGGGCGTGGAAGAGCTGAGCTGGCGTGGTCAGGTTCATGATCCGCCAGTTGTCGTCGCCGCTCAGTTGCAAGTAGCGCTCGAGGCGGGCGGAGCTGTGTTCGGGACCCATGCCCTCGTATCCGTGCGGCAACAGCATCACCAGGGCCGAGCAGCGGTTCCACTTTGCCTCTGAGCTGCAGACGAACTGGTCAATGAGTACCTGAGCACCGTTGGCAAAGTCGCCGAACTGGGCCTCCCACAGCACCAAGGCGTCGGGGCGGACCAAGGTGTAGCCGTACTCGAAGCCCAGGGCCGCGGCCTCACTCAGCGGGCTGTTGTAGACCTCAAACGTGGCCTGAGGAACGCCCAGGTGGTTCAGTCCGACGAAGGTCTCGCCCGTGTTCTGATCGTGAAGAACGGCGTGTCGATGACTGAAGGTGCCCCGCCCGCTGTCTTGTCCGGTCAGTCGGATCGGTTGGTGCTCTGCGAGCAGGGAGGCGAAGGCCAAGGCTTCGCCCATGGCCCAGTCCAACGGCCGCGTCCCCTCCAGCATTTCCCTCCGTCGACCCAGGATGCGCTCCAGCTTGCGGTGGACTTGGAAGGGCTCGGGGACCTGGAGCAAGGCTTGGCCCAGGCTGCGCAAGGTCTCAATATCGACCCGAGTGGGGTAGTCGACAGCCGCCGGGTCGAAGCTGATGTGAAGGCCCTTCCACAGCCCGCCGAGATCTGTCTTCGCGCGGTCCTTGTCGCGGGCCCGGCCCAGTTCCTCTTCCAGGTGCTGCTTGATGCGCCGGCTGGTCTCGGCCACGTCGTCCTGGGTGAGGACCCCCTGGCTCACGGACTGCTGGGTGTAGCTCTCCAAGGGGGTCTGCCGTGAGCGGATGTTCTGGTACATGAGCGGGTTGGTGAAGTCCGGTTCGTCGCCTTCGTTGTGGCCGTACTTCCGATAGCACCAGAGGTCGATGACGATGTCCTGGTGAAACTTTTGGCGGTACTCGGCAGCGAGCCGGGCCACAAAAGCGACGGCACCCAGGTCGTCTGAGTTCACGTGCAAAACGGGAAGGAGGATGACCTTCACAATGTCGGTGCAGTGCTCTGCGGAGCGCGACGATTCCGGCGGGGTCGTAAAGCCGATCTGGTTGTTGATGACGATGTGGACCGAGCCGCCGTTGTCGTACCCCTCCAGGCGCCCCAGGTTGATGGTCTCGGGCACAATCCCCTGGCCCGCGATCGCGGCATCGCCGTGGATGATGACGCTGAGTGCCTCCAGGTGGGCATGGTCTTGAAAGTGGTCTTGTTTCCCGCGGATCTGCCCCTCGACCACCGGCGCGACGAACTCGAGGTGGCTGGGGTTGAAGGCCAGGGCCACATGCATCTGGTTCCCATCGGGGTAGCTGACGTCCGACGAGAAGCCGAGGTGGTACTTCACATCGCCCGATCCCAGGTTCTCCGGCCGCACAAAGCTGTCCTCGAACTCCTCGAAGATGTCGCCGTGTGCCTTTCCAAGGATGTTGGCGAGTACGTTGAGCCGCCCCCGGTGGGCCATGCCGATCACGGTCTCTTTGACGCCCAAGCCGGCTGCGGTATTGAGCAGGACATCGAGCAGGGGAATGACCGCTTCTCCGCCCTCGACTGAGAAGCGCTTCGCGCCCAAGTACTTGGTGTGCATGAACTGCTCGAAGCGGTCCGCCCCGCAGAGCTTATCGAGGACCCGCAGAGCGGTGGGGCGGTCGAGGACGATGCGGCTGCCGCTCTCTTCGATGCGCTGCTCCAGCCAGCGTCGCCGCTGCTCGTCCCGGATGTACATGAACTCGGAGCCAACGGTGCCGCAGTAGGTCTTCTCGCAGACCTCGATGATCTCGCGCAGAGTCTTCCGCATGCCGCCGGCCAGTCGACCGGGATGGAAGACCGCTTCGAGATCCGCTTCGCTCAGACCGTGGTACGAGAGCTTCAGCTGAGGCAGGTCGCGGCGTTCGCGCTGTCCCAGGGGGTCCAAACGGGCGACGAGGTGCCCGTTGCGCCGGTAGGCCGAGATCAGCTGCAGGACAGCGGCGTTCTTTTGGGCCTGCCGTGCTGTGTCGGCAGCCTGCGCTGCGGC
>CAZQTQ010000300.1:0-5760 GCA_964596025.1 uncultured Rickettsiales bacterium | reverse complement strand
GCGTCGTCGTCGTCGCCCCCGGCGTCGTCGTCGTCGCCCGAGTCGTCGTCGTCGCCCGAGTCGTCGTCGTCACCCGAGTCGTCGTCGTCGCCCTCTTCTCCTCCCCAAAAGACAAACATTGCGCCTTCATCGGTGTTGCCGACGTCGTAGTAGGGGGCTCCCACCAAGGCGTCGTCGAAACCATCCCCGTCGAAGTCTCCCTCGCTGGCGATAGCAAAGCCAAAGTAGGCTTCCGCCTGGTTGCTCTCGATCGTCTGGTCGATCGCGCTCGGACCCGTCGAAGAGCCGGTGTACAGGAAGACCGCGCCTTCATAGGTCTCTCCATTGGAGTGGTAGGGAGCGCCCACCAGAAGCTCTCCGATTCCGTCGTCATCGGTGTCGCCACCGATGTCCATGTCGAAGCCAAACCCCGTCCCGGAAACGCCGGTCGCTTGCAGACTTACCGCCGCCAGCCCCGACGAATCGCCAAAGGCCAACAGGACAAGGCCGTTGTTCGTCTCGCCAGCCGCCGTATCGTCCCAGAAGGGCCCTGAGGCGGCGACGTCTTCGTAGGCGTCTCCGTTCAGATCCCCCATCACCACCGCAAAGCCCATGCCGGCATCGTCTTGACCACCGACCGCGTACCAGGTCTCGCTCATGGTCCCCGACGAATCGCCCGACCAGAAGCTGGCGATCCCCTCGTCGGTGTAGTTGACGTCGTAGAGGTTGGCGCCGATGAGCAGGTCGTCGCAGGCGTCGTTCTCGGCGTTACCCATGGCCAAGAAGATCCCGATCTGAGCTCCCGCCTGACCGCCAACCACTGTGAAGTCTGCGTCGCTGAGGAAGATGGCGGTGGTGGTGCCGGTACCGATGGGACCACCGAGGGCCGGGTCGGTGTAGAAGACGCCTACCCCGCCATCGCCAGCAGCGCTCGAACTCGAGCTGTAGCCGGTGGCGCCGACCGCGACGTCGTCGTAGCCGTCTCCGTCCAGATCGCCTCCGCCAGCCACCGTGGTGCCCAAGGCGGCGCCAGTAGCGCCACCCCAGACGGTCCAATGAGCAACGGTGGACATCGTCCCGGAAGACCCGGGTCCCAGGAACAGCGCCGCAAAGCCTTCATCGGTCAGGGAGAAATCCCAATCGGGTCCACCCACCAAGACGTCGTCGGCACCGTCGCCGTCGACATCCCCCGCGGTCGAGACCGCGTTTCCGTAGCGCCCGTAGGCCATGGTGCTGGGGCCGTAGGTAGTCCAGACGATGGTGCCGACTCCATCTTCCGAACCGGCGACGACAGCTGCCATACCACCGTCGGTAGACGATCCGTCGTACAGGGGAGCGCCCACGATGTAGTCGTCAAATCCGTCGTCGTTGACGTCGCCGGCATAGTCCGCGGCGAAGCCCACAAGGGCGTCGTCCTGAGCCCCGTAGAAGAAGGAGAAGTCCGAGAGGATGTAGGGGTCAACGGTAACGGGCCAGACTGCTCGCTCGTCCTCCACCTCGATGCGCACCCGCGAGCCCTCCACCTCGAGACTCGTGGGCAGATCGCGACCCGTAGCGTCCCAGGCAAAGACGTGGCCATAGGTCAGCTTCCGTCCCGAGGCGGTCACCAACAAGGCCGAGTCCCCCGAAGGCCGCGTCCGCACTTCCACTCCCTCGAAGGCGACGGTGAGGGCCAGGGGGCCCTCGCCCGAGGGCCTCTCACCCAAGGTCCAGCCTTGCTGGAGGCCCAAGAGACGGTTTCGCCACCACTCGACAGCGCCACTTCGCTCGTAGAGAAGAGGCCGGTCGCAGCCGTAGACGGCCTGCTCTTGGTCACTGCCAACACATGCGCCAAGACGAGCTTGCGCTGGCTCGACCCCAGAAGCGCTCGAACCGCGGCCCCAGCCGAGGAAACGCAAGGACATGCTCTCCTGCGGGGCGCGGGTGCTCTCGATTACGACGCGCTCGTCTTGAAAGGTCGCCCGCAGTCCGTGGAAGGAGTTGTCGGCCTGGAGCCCGGCATCCGTGCTGTGGACTTGGAACTCGGGCCACGTGGGTTGGTCCAAGAGTTCTCGTTGGCCGAGGGCCTCTCCGCGAGGCCGGGGCGCGTCCGCCTGCAGGGGGCGGGAGGCGAGAGGGGTCCTGCTCTTGCTGGCTGCGATCCCCACCAAACCGGATGGCTCGTCCGAATGCAGGGAGCGATCGACGGGATGAAAAGACCCGGGCTCCAGCGAGTCGGAAGCATCCAGGGATGATTCCGCACAGCCACTGCTGAGGGCGAGGCCAATAGCGCATAGGGAGAGCAAGAGGACTGTCGCAAAGCGATTCATGGGGAACCCTTCAGATAACCGGTCAAGTAAAGCGGCGCCCATTATGTCAGGACGGCAGGAGGACCGTGTCCATTCTTTGGAAGGAACAGCGCCCCAGGTGGGCTCAGGAGGCCGGCTTCCGCCGCCCCAGGGAGACCACACACTGCGCCCCCAGCGAGGCTTCGAAGAAGGGGTAGATGAGGCCAAGCTCCCCTCCGAAGCGGAGGGCCACGGGGGAAGCCCCGAGCCCGATGTCGATGCCACCGGAGAAGGCGAGCCCGGGCAGCACAGAGACCTCTGCCCCATTGGCCTGGTTGGGCGCGATCCGAAAGCCCCCGCCCAACCAAGGCGAGACGGTCTGGGGTCCAGCCACCCGCACACCCAGTCCAAAGAGGGGCAAGAGGGAGCGCTGGGACTCCACGGCCTCTTCTCCCGAGACCAGCTCGTTGGGAGCGCCGATGGCAGCCGCGGCAAGGACCGCGAGGTGGAGGGGCCCCACCAGGCGGATCCGCAGGTCTAGGGAGAGCCCCATGTAGTGGTACGGCCGCGCTGGCTGGGCGAGAAGTTGGTAGCCGGCTCCTAGGCCGATGAGTACGCGAGCACGTTCGTCGGCCTCCTCTCTGGATTTCGCGCGGGTGGCTCCGCCGGGATCGAGGCGCCTCAAGCGTCGGGCAGCATCGTCGGCCAAGTCGGGATAGGTGTCCTTGGCCTCACCCCACCGCAGGAAGGCGGCGAAGTCGTCGACGGCCCGCTTCTCCTGCTCGATGCAGTCCTCGATGATCCCACGCCAGTAGAGAAGGAGCTGGTTGCCCGTCTCGTCGTAGATCTGCGAGAGCCGCAGGTAGACCGGCATCAACTCCTTGAGGGCCTGGGCTGCGATCGTCGTGGGACGAGCTGCCGCTCCGGCGCAGTAGCTCTCGCGGAATTGGTGGGCCAAGAGGGCGATGTCCCGCACTCTCTGGTCGGTTCGGGCCGCATCCCCGCCCGCAGACGAACCAGACCCAGCCCCCTGGGCAGAGGCTGTGGTCGGCACCGCGAGGAGGAGGCCTGCCACCAGAAGCATCAAGACCCGAGAAGGTTGGGAGTCGCCCCCGAGAGCCGGCATTCTCGATCGCTGACGCCGGAGGCCACAGAGTCCAACCAGGAGGAGGAACAGGCTCGCCGTGCCGGTACCACCGGCGGAATGGGGGCCGGGGATGCCACAGGACACCAGGCAGCCGGGAGCCTCAAAGCGAAGGCCGGCGGCCGAGTCGTCGTCGTCGCCGGTGTCGTCGTCGCCGGTGTCGTCGTCGTCGTCCCCGCTGTCGTCGTCATCCCCGGTGTCGTCGTCGCCAGAGCTGTCGTCGTCGCCAGACCTGTCGTCGTCGTCCCCGGTGTCGTCGTCGTCCCCGGTGTCGTCGTCGCCGGTGTCGTCGTCGTCGCCGCTGTCGTCGTCGTCGCCGCTGTCGTCGTCGTCCCCCGAGTCACAGTCTGGCGCCTCAGAGCAGTCGGGATCGTCGCAGTCGCTCGCCCCGTCGTTGTCGTTGTCGATCCCATCCGAGCACTCCGCGATGAGGACGGAGCCTTCCGGACAGAACGTATCGACGTCGTCGCAGTCCTGGTCCACCCCATCTCCGCAGGTCTCGGTCGCTCCCGGATACACCGAGTCCACGAGATCGTCGCAGTCAAGGCCTCCGAAGACATCGGGAGAGGTCCCGTCCCACTCGCAGACGACGTAGCCGTCGTCGTCCACATCGGCCTCCCCGTCAGGAACCACCGCCCCATCGCAGTCGTTGATCAGGCCGTCACACAGCTCGGTGGCACCGGGATAGGAGGAAGGGTCGGAATCGTCGCAGTCGTCGCCGCCAGAGAGGGCAGGATTCCCCGCATCCGGCCACCCCGTACACTCCACATAGCCGTCCCCGTCGTCGTCCTCTTCGTCGCCGTCTAGGGCTACAGCATCGCAGTCGTTGAGGTAGCCGTCGCAGACCTCGGCCGCCCCCGGGAAGATCGATGCGTTGCTGTCGTCGCAGTCGCCGCCGCCCGAAATAGTCGTCTCCGGGCCCACCCAGGGACTGCACTCCACAAAGCCATCGGCGTCGGCATCTACTTCGGAAGGGGGCGGCGACCCAGCGTTATCGCAGGCGTCGTCTAGGCCGTTGCAGACCTCGGTCGCGCCCGGATTGACGCCGCCGTTCGCATCGTCGCAGTCGTCGCCATTGCAGGCAGAATCCACGTAGCCGTCTCCGTCCCCGTCGAGGTTGTCGGGGACGGTGTCACAGTCGGTGTCCTCGCCGTCACAAACCTCCGAGGCTCCGGGGTAGACGTCTGCATCGCCGTCGTCGCAGTCCACATCGCAGAGGTACCCGTCTTCGTCCACGTCGGGCTCTGGGAGACCGACATCGTCGCAATTGTTGTCGATGCCGTCACATGCGACCTCCGTCGCGGCGAGGTTCACCGTGGCCTCACCGTCATCGCAGTCATCGCCCCCGCAGCCAGTCGCGTTGTATCCGTCTCCATCGACATCGCAGAACGTGACCTCGACGTTGAGCGAGGCCTCACTTGTCTCCGTGTAGCCGCTACCGGTGTCGCTCGCCAAGGCAGTGAGCTGGGTCCCCGCGACGATTCCCGCTCCGCTCACGGAAAGGGTCCACGCTCCCGTCGAACCCGAGGCTTGCGCACCGTCCAAGTAGGTGTCCGGCTCGCCGTAGCCCGTTGTGTCGGGGGCAGCGATGAAGACATCGACTTCATCGCCGCTACAGGCCGTGCCCGTGATCAGGAGAGCTCCCGAAGACAGAACGTAGGCCGTGTCTATGACAGGCTGCGGCTGCTGGTGGTTGCCCCAATCGTGCTGCACGCCGGTGGAGCAGCTCCCCTCGGTTGGGCCGCTGCCCGTAGTTGGGTCAGTCAGGTCAATGCCCAGCCCTCCGTTGTCGTGGATGCTGTTGATCCCGAGCGTGTTCTTCTTGCACTCCTTCGTGTTGGAAGCGGTGCTGAGTCGGGTCAGCAGGATCCCCGCTTGGGCATTGAAGGCAATGACGTTGGCGTTCGCCGCGTCCGTGTCGCCGATAACGTTCTTTTCGGTGTTGTGGCCAAGATTGGAGGCCAGGTGGAATCCGTGCCCTCCGTTGCCCAAATCCTCCCCCGCAGCGTTGGTCCCCACGTAGTTGCCGAAGAAGTCGTTCTCCGAAGCGGCCGTAAGTTCGAGGCCATGGGTGGTGTTGCCGCTGAACAGGTTATCCAGGACCTGAGCGGTGCGAATCTTCTGGTTGCCCCCAGCATTCCCCTGCATGTTGAGGCCTACACCGCCATTGGGCAGCGCGGCGTTCCCCGCGCCGTTGGTGCCAACGATGTTGTTCTGGATCACGGCAGACGAGATGTTGCCGCCCAAGTAAATCCCGTCGGCTCCGTTGCCCGAGATCACGTTGCCCAGGCTCGGGCTCGACCCTCCGATGAGAAGGCCGCTGATCCCCGTTGTCGCAATCTGTTCGACAACGACGCCCTCGAAGGTGTT
>CAZQTQ010000299.1:0-5762 GCA_964596025.1 uncultured Rickettsiales bacterium | reverse complement strand
GCGCTCTCGTTGGCACCGGTCCGCGGCACCTTGGCGGCACCCTTGATGGTCCGCTTGAGCTGGCCGCGGGTGAAGGTGCCGGTCGAGAGAAGGGGGACACCGACAAAGGTGAAGCCGATGCCACTTCCCATCAGCACGATGACAGCGGCCGCCTCGGGCGAGAGCTCCGCATAGGTACCGCCGTCCGGTCGGGTCCGAAGGCCCTGACTTCCAGTAGTGGTCTTGATCTCCCCTCGGGCGATGCTGGACCCCAAGGCCATTCCGCCCAGAAGCAAGCCGCCCCCAGCGCTGGCCATCACCGCACCGCCAATGATCCAGCCTCGGGTGCTGTCGAGAATCTTCAGATCGGGGAAGGGCCGACCCAGGGAATCGACCGGCGGAATGGCGAGGATGGCTTCGGCCTCAGCGGCGGACTCGGCCGTAGAGGCTTCATCCCCCGACGGCTCTTCGGCCGGAGCCTCGTCGCTTGCCGCGTCGTCGGCCCGAGCCGAACCGGCTCCCAGCACGAGCGGCGCGATCAATCCGAGGACGAGGAGGAGACGCATGACCCAGATGGTAGGGAGCTTCGACCTCGTACGCTAGGCTGGATTTGCCTTCTCTTTCTTCGGCCGCATATTGGCCTGCAGGATCCGTTTGCGCAGCCGCACCTGGGTCGGGGTGACCTCGACTAGTTCGTCGTCGGCGATCCACTGCAGCGCGTCTTCGAGCGACATCTCCCGCGGCGGCGAGAGCACCAGCGCCTCGTCCTTGTTGACGGTCCGGACGTTCGAGAGCTTCTTCTCCTTGGTCGGGTTCACATCCAAGTCGTTTGTCTTGGCGTTCTCCCCGACAATCATTCCCTCGTAAACCTCGCGCTGCGGCCCAATGAACAGGACCCCCCGCGGCTGCAAGTGAAACAGCGCGTAGGTGCGGCTCGTACCCGAGCGGTCGGCAACGATCGCCCCGCTGCTCCGGTAGGAAATCGCTCCCGTCCAGGGCGCCCAGCCATTGAAGAGGGTGTTCATGATCCCGGTTCCACGGGTGTCGTTGAGGTACTCGCTCCGAAATCCAATCAGCCCCCGGGATGGCACCGAAAACTGCACCCGCACCCGGCCACTTCCCAGGTGGACCATCTCCTGCATGCGACCCTTGCGAACTGCCAACTTCTGGGTCACTGCTCCCATGTACTCATCGGGGAGATCCAGGTGCAGAGCCTCCATCGGCTCCAGAAGCTGGCCTTGCTCGTCCCTCCGCGTCACCACCTGCGGCTTGGACACGCAAAGCTCGAAGCCTTCGCGACGCATGCTCTCAATGAGGATGCTGAGAGCCAACTCACCGCGCCCCATGACCTTGAAGGTGTCCCGAGACTCGGTCTCTTCGACCCGGAGGGAGACGTTGGCCTTCAGCTCCTTTTCCAGGCGCTCCTGGAGGTTTCGGGAGGTGACGTACTTGCCTTCCCTCCCCGACAAGGGCCCCGTGTTCGGCGAAAAAAACATCGCGATGGTCGGCTCGTCGACCCGTACCCGGGGAAGGGGTCGCGGATTCTCGGGGCTCGCCAGGGTGTCCCCGATGTCGAGTTCCTCAATTCCGGCCACCGCGATCAGCTCACCGGCCGGTGCCTCCTTGACCCGAACGCGCTCGAGCCCCTCGAAGACGTAGAGCTGGCTCAGCTTGACGGTCCGAGCGCCCTCCTCGCCGACCACCGCTACCTGCTCGCCCTCTCGGAGTGTTCCCTGCTCGATGCGGCCGATCCCGAGCCGGCCGATGTACTCGTCGTAGCCCAGGTTGGTGACCAGCGCCTGCAGGGGCGCCTCCGGATCGCCCGACGGCGGCGGCAAATATTCGAGGATGGTCTCAAAGAGCGGCCGGAGGTCGGTACCCGGTTCCTCCAGGTCGACCGTCGCCGTACCCGCCTTGGCATTCGTGTAGAGGACGGGGAACTCGATCTGATCGTCACCGGCTCCCAGTTCGATGAACAGGTCGTAGATGGCGTCCAGTACCTCGCCAGGGCGGGCATCTGCGCGGTCGATCTTGTTGACCACGACGATCGGCTTCAGCCCCAGGCTCAGCGCCTTTTGCAGGACGAACCGAGTCTGCGGAAGGGGCCCTTCCGCCGCATCGACAAGCAGCAACACTCCGTCGACCATCGTCAGCATTCGCTCCACCTCGCCACCGAAATCGGCGTGGCCCGGGGTGTCGGCGATGTTGATCTTCGTGTCCTTCCAACGAATGGACGTCGCCTTGCCGAGGATGGTGATCCCCCGCTCCCGCTCCAGGTCGTTGCTGTCCAGGATGCGGTCGACGTCCCTCCGCAAGTCCGCCAGGCGACCTGACTGGAAAAGCATGGCGTCCACCAGCGTCGTTTTCCCGTGGTCGACGTGGGCGATGATGGCAACATTTCGGAAGGCTGTTGGGCTATTCATAGCCTGGCGTTCTTAGAGAAGGCGTACTCCGCTGTCAACGGGAGTTGTTATGCTCGTTGTTCCCTGGGGGGCTGGGATGAGAAGATGGGGAGGCTTTCAGACGATGTGGCGCGGCTGGTTCGTGCCCACCAGAGCGGCGAGCCAGGCGCCATCCGCCTCCTGGTTGAGCGGGTCCAGCGCCCCCTTCTTCACCAAGCCACCTCCATCCTCCGGAATCCCACGTCCGCCGAAGACGCCTTTATCCAAGCGATGACCAACGCCCTCCCCCGAGTCGCCAAGTTCGACCGGCCCGAGGCTTATTGGTCCTTCTTGCGGGTGACGATCCGAAACCAGGCCGTCGACATCCTCCGGTCCAAGTCGGAGCGTGACTCGCTCCGAGCCTTGCGCGACACCCGCCGAAGGGAAGCCGGGGCACCCGAGGGCTTGGAGCCTCTGCCTCAACGGCTGCCCGATCCGGGACCCCAGCCCGACGAAGAGGTCGACTCTGCGAGGCTACGCCACCGGGTCCGCGAAGCCATGGAGGCTTTGCAAGAGCCCCGAAAGACCATCCTCCGTCTTTTCTACGACGACGAACTCAGCTATGCCCAAATTGGCGAGCAGCTGTCCATCTCGCCCGCTGGGGTAAAGCGCCACCTCCGGGCGGCACGGCTCCTGCTCGCCGCGCGTCTTAGGGGCCTAGAGGAGGAGCTTCATGCCGCTTGAGCCACGCCATCAGGAGCTGCTCGAACGTTATCCGGCCGAGCTCGACGATGCGGAGCTGGCCGAACTGCGGTCCGAAGCCAAAGCGCATCCCGAGCTAGAAGCGCTCATGGACGGGCTGCACGGAGTCGACGCCAGCCTAAACAAAGCGGTCGAATCCCCCCAAGACCTCTCGCCGGCAGCTGAGGAAGTACTGGACGCCTTGGTCGCCCGCCTGGATCCCGCTCTGACGGAGACCGAGGGTTCCCCGACCAGCCCCCTTGAAGCGGCCGAAGACTCCCTGGAAGCAGCCCCAGAACAGGAGCCCCCCATGCCGTCGGGGGAGGAACCCGGTCTGGGCTTACCGCAGGCCCCCGCCGCCAACGAGGCCGTTTGGCCCGCTGGAGTCCCGCTCACATCGGCGGCAGCCGGACTCGTCCTCGGCATCGGGCTCGTCCTCGGACTGGGCCGACCGGCAAGCGTTCCCGTGGATGGAGCGGCCTCGCCACTCACCGATCTGGGCGAACTCACCGCCCGCGGCTCGGCGGCACCGAAGGTGCAGGGCACCTTGTTCGTCGCCGGAGCCCCGCAACCCGAAGAGCCCCAGCGCGAGCGGCTCGCGTTCCGGGCCGTTGTCTCCGGAGCCCTCCAAGTGGTGTTGACCGAAGACTGGGGGGACGGGCCCCAAGTTGTCGTGCCCCACAGCGGCTCGGCACCGGTCCTGCGCAGCGGCTCCAACGTCCTACCCGTGGCCGGGCAGCTAGAGAGCTACCACCCAGGCAAGAGCGGGGATGCGACCTACCGGCTCTTTGCTCGAGTGGGGGAGGAGGCTGCGACCCCAGATCCACCCGGGCTCGCGACGCTGGGCTCATCGGAGTGGCCGCAAATTGACGAGGTGCACCTCCGCTGGGAAGCGACAGAGAACGCCGATCAGCCCTCTCCTGAAGAAGAAGTCGAGGCCCAGTAGGGCAACCGATCAGTCCGCGTCTCCAGGAACCGCGCGAGCCGGTGGAAGTCGCTACCGCACTCGATCAGGCGCACCTGGGTCCGCAGGTTTCCCTCATCAATCAGGGCCCCAAAGGGCACGTAGCGAAGCTCGAACTGGCCCTGAACGGACACCATATGCCCGCTCAGTCCCTCCTCGACGAGCGCGCGGTAGGCGCCGACCCCCAGCTGGCTGCCGAGGATGATGTCAAACGCGTGGGCCGGAGCGCAGCGGCTCTCGTAGCCCATCTGGACCCCCTTGACCTTCTTGTCCCCGCCGGTCCGCTCGCGGTAGCGGTCGGCGACGATCTTGGCCAGGAGCTTGCCGAGGTCGAGCTTCCCCAGGCTCAAGTGGCCGTGGTCGTCTCGGGCGATGTCGGCCAGCAGAGACTCCGGCAAGAACTCCGACAGTCCTTCGGCCAAGACCACGATGCCGTAGCGCTTTTGATCCCGCTCCTCGCGGATGCGGATGAGGTCTACGATGCGATCGGACAGCCGCTCCAGATCCAACTCGCGACGGGTCTGCCCCTGAGCATCGACCCGCGTAGGACACAGTTCCTCGTCCAGGTCTTCGACCCCAAGCACGAGGTTCGCCTCCCCGGCGATCGCCACCCCGTAGCTCAACCAGCCCGCCTTCCGTCCCATGGTCTCGACCACGAACCAGCTGCTGGTCGCAATCGCGTCGGCCCGGAGGTTACGGACTCCCTGCGCCATAACCTCGACTGCAGTGAAGAAGCCAAAGGTGAAGTCAATGCCGGAGTAGTCGTTGTCGATGGTCTTGGGCAGGTGGACGATGCGGACTCGTCTCTCGGCTGCCGGCAGGGCCTCCTGGTAGAGATGCAGAAGGTTGGCCGTCTTCAGGGTGTCATCGCCGCCGATGGAAATCAGGGCGTCGATCTCCAAGTCCACCAAGGCCTGGTGGGTCGCCCGCAGACCAGAGGTCTTGGACGGATCTCCTAGGTCTTCCGGCTTTTGCACCTCCTTTCCCGGGTTGGCCCGAGAGGTGCCGATCACAATGCCGGGGATGTTGCGAAGAGCGCCGACGTCCCGCTCGCTAAACACCCGGTAGTGGAGATCAGGAACGAGAGGCCGCTGGTCGGGGTCGTAGCTCTGCAGGGCCTCGTAGCCGTGGAAGAAGCCCAGGACCTCGCGGCCTTCATCGAGAAACGAGATGGCTGCCGAGGAGATGACGGCGTTGGCCGCCGGAGCAGGCCCCCCGGCGAAGACGATCCCGACGCGTCGAATGGTGGAAGAATCAAACGACACAGGCACCTCCGGTCCGGGTTCCCAGTGTGCCGGGTTCGCAGCGGATTGGCGATGTTGTGGCCGCAGAGCCCTCTGAGAGCTAGAGTCGATCGGTGCAATAGCTTGGAGTCTCGACGTGATCCGCAGCCAAAAGCTCTCAGCCCTTCTGGCCCTCAGCCTTCTCTTGTCCGGTTGCGGTCAGTTGACCCGGCTTGTTGAAGAATTGGGGGACGACGACAGCACGGCTGGCGACGACGACGACTCCTCCGTCGGCGACGACGACACATCCACTGGCGACGACGACACATCCACTGGAGACGACGACACATCCACTGGAGACGACGACACATCCACTGGCGACGACGACACATCCACTGGAGATGACGACACATCCACTGGAGATGACGACACATCCACTGGCGACGACGACACATCCACTGGCGACGACGACAC
>CAZQTQ010000298.1:0-5801 GCA_964596025.1 uncultured Rickettsiales bacterium | reverse complement strand
CGGTGCGGACGAGACCCCTGGCACCGTCTCCGTCGACAGCGACGGCCTCATCACCATTCGTGCCGAGGGCCTCTCCGCGGGCAAGTACAGCCTCCGGCTGACGGCGGCCGACACCGAGGGGCGCAGCCCCGAACAGGGACTGCTGTTCGTACCCCTGTGGGTCGAAGCAGAGCCCTTCTCATGGAGCGACGGCGCCCTCTACTTCCCCATGACGGACCGATTTCGCAACGGCGATCACGACCAACCGTCGTCTTGGGCTCCCGTCGAGGGAGTCGACCACCGCGCGAACTTCCAAGGCGGCGACTACTTGGGGATCCTCCATGCTCTGGACGAGGGCTACTTTCAGTCCTTGGGCGTCCGCAGCCTCTGGCTCTCCCCGATCCTCGACAACCCCGAAGGTGGCTGGCTCGGCATCGACGGCACCCACCTGTACGCCGGCTACCACGGCTACTGGCCGACCGACGCTGGCCAACTCAACGAGCGCTTCGGTGACACCGAGTCGAGTGCAGGACTCCGCCTCAAGGAGCTCGTCCAGGCCGCCCACGACCAAGGGATCCGCGTTCTGCTCGATCTTGTCCTCAACCACGTCCACGAGGACCACAGCTACCGGGCACTCCATCCGGAGTGGTTTGGAGAGGGTTGCGTCTGCGGCACCGACGGCTGTGGCTGGGACGAACGGCCGCTCGACTGCTGGTTTACCGAGTACCTGCCCGACATGAACTACCGAAACCACCCGCTCTTGGTGCAGGCGGTACAGGATGTCGAGTCCCTCTACGAGGAGTACGACTTCGACGGATTCCGGCTGGACGCTGTAAAGCACATGGACACCGTCGTCGTTCGGCGCCTCCGTCGACAGCTCCGTAGCCAATCGGACCGCGGAGCCGCCGAAGCCCTTCTCGTGGGGGAGACCTTCACCGCAAGCGACGGCCACGACACCATCTCCGCCTACCTCGATCCCTGGATGCTCCACGGACAGTTCGACTTCCCGCTCCACTACGCCGCAGTCTCCGCCTTCGCCCAGGACGGCTCCCTCGTCGACCTGGCCTCCGCCGTCGAGGCCAGCGCAGCCGCCTTCGCGGGCTCCGTCATGTCGCCCTTCTTGGGGAATCACGACGTGGAACGATTCGCGACGCAGGCCGCCGGCAACAGCCTGGGTCCTTGGGGCTACACCGAGGACTGGATGGCCGAAGGAGGCGGGGTCGTCACCCAGCCCCTGCTCGTCGATCGCCTGTCTGCCGCTCACGCCTTCCTGCTCAGCCAGCCAGGCATGCCGCTGATGTACTACGGAGACGAGATCGGCCTCGCCGGCGCCGGCGACCCCGACAACCGCCGCGCGATGAACTTCGCCCCCTACCTCAGTACCAACCAGAGCACCCTGCTGGGCCGAGTGCAGGCCTTGGGCCAGGCCCGCGCCTCCTCCCTTGCCCTGCGTCGCGGGGCACGCACGGAGCTGTGGGTCGACGACAGCCTGTACGTGGTGGCGGCCACCAGCGAGGGAGGAGAGGTCGTGGTGGTGGCACTCCATACCGGCTGGGAAGAGCGCAGCGAGTCGGTCCCGTTCCAAGACCTCGGCCTCGATGGCGTCTCTTTGACCGACCTGATCGAGCCCACCCGCAGCGTCACCGGTGCCGACGGCGTTCTGCCCATCACCTTGCCGTCCTGGGGCTACGCCCTCTTTGCGACCGCTCCCTGAGCGCCAACTCGCCGAAGCCCTGCTAGCTCTCGCGCACCCGCACCGACGAGGCCGGCAGCTGGTCAAGGATGGGCAAGCGATCCGTACCAAGGCGTCCAAAGCTCAAGACCCCGGTTGGGCAGCTCTGTACACAAGCTGAACACCGCACGCACTGCGGGTCCTCCATGGGGAGGCCCTTGTTCGCGAAGTTCATCACGTCAATCCCCTGGTGGCAGACCGAGGTGCACTGGTTGCAGGAGATGCACTTGCTCTTCTCGGCAAAGATCCGGAACCGGGAGAAGCGCGCGTAGATGTGCATCAGCGCCGCGAGCGGGCAGGCAAAGCGACACCAGACCCGACCGCTGGCCCAAAAGTACATGCCTACGCCCAAGATCCCCGCCAGGCCAACGTCGACTATCCAGTAGTAGTTGAGCTGGATGCCGAGGACGGAAAAGCCACTGAGTAAGCCGTAGTAGAGGCTCTTGGCCGAGCTGATGCCCGGCAAGCCGGGGGCCAGCCAGCTCAAGATCCGCAGGATGAGTAAGAGCAGCGCCACGGCCAAGATGGCCTGTCCGACGCCATTGAGGCGGTTCCAGCGGGCCCCGTGGGGCATCTTGCTGCGGTGGGTGTCGCCTAGGGTTTCGGCCAGGGCGCCGCAGGAGCAGATCCAACCGCAGTAGGCGCCCTTTCCAAAGCGCCAGACCAAGGCCGGAATGAGCACGAAGGTCTGTATGAAGCCCACGGCAAGCCAAGCGCCCATCGGCTCCTCGGTGAAGGCGTTCCAGATAAAGAGAGGCCAGGCAAGGATGAAGCCGAAGGCGCGCCAGTATTCGCGGCCGTGGGGGTCGTAGTCGACCAGCGGAAAAAAGGAGTCGGCGAAGGACCTGCCAAGACCCGCCTCGAAGAAGCCGTTTTGCCCCATCCACGGGAGAAGGAGGTAGGGCAAGAGGAAGAGCGGGACGACTTGGATCGCCATCAGGCTTCCGGTTTGCAGCCGGACGTACGGGGTCTTGCGGCGCCGGATCCGCGCGGCACCAAAGACCAAGACGAGCCCGGTGTAGGCGAGAGAGTAGAAGAAGCCAGGCTCGCCGAGGCTCAAGCGCAGGGTTCCCAGGAGGTGGCTGGGTCGGGCCCAAGCTCCGCCGAAGGCGGCCAGGGCGTCGGGCAAGCCGAAGGGAAACCAGCCCTGCTCCTGAAAAACCGACTTGAGCTGACCGCCAGCCTTCCAGTTGTAGAGCACGACGCAAAAGACAAGAAAGGCGAGGCAGGAGGAGAGGGTCTTGCGAGTCCACTGCCCGCGAATGGGGACCCCCGATCGCCGGAAGAAGCCGAGCGGCGCCTCCCGACCAATCATCACAAAAACGGCGTCGTTGGAGCGTTCCACCGTGCTTCCGTCGAGCAACTGAAGCGTCACATGAGCTTCAGCGATGGCCTGAACCGTACTGCCCAGAGCCACCTCCAGGGAGCCTGGCGGCTCGACGGGAAGCATCTCCTGGGTAACCGCTGTCGTGATCCGCTCAGAGCTTGGCTCAGGCAGCCACACCCTCTCCTCGGGCGAGGCAAGGGCAGCGTCCAAGCGGGCGAGGTTTTCCGGCTTCGGCCGGGTCAGGCGCTCCTTCCGGTAGCTAAGCAGAACCCGGGCCCCACAGGCCCGCAGGGCAATGGCCGCCTCCACCGCCGAATCACCGCCACCCACCACGAGTACCTCGCGGCCTCCGTAGTCCCTCGGGTCGTGGAGGCGGTTCGCCACCTTGTCGCGATCCTCGCCCGGCACCCCTAGGCTCCGGAAGTTGCCGCTCCTGCCGATGGCCACCAGAACTCGCAGGGCCCGAACTTCGGAGGCCCCAGTGTCGCCCGGAACGAGGACGAGCAGACCTCCCTCGCGTCGGATGGAGTCCACCCGCAGGTTCTCGGGCTCGATGCCACGCGCCGTGCGCTGGGCCTCGAGCTCGGCCACCAACTCCTCCTTGACCCCCGCCGAGACCTGCAGCCCACCGGCCGGCCTCCAGTCCGTTGGGTAGGTGAATATCGGCTTGCCCCGCGGGAAGTCGATCACCGTCGAAAACGGGGCGTTGGCCTCAAAGACGCGGGCCTGAATCCCCTGCTCCGCCGCCTCGACCGCCGCAGCGATTCCGGCCACCCCTCCGCCAACGATGGCGAGATCAACGATCCCCTCTTGCCCTTGGCACCGCTGGAACTCGGGATCGGCGGCTAGGGTCTGCACCACCCGGGCTCCGCCGTCCAGAGCAAACTTAAGTAACGGAATCCCCGTCAGGTCCCCCGCCACATAGAGGCCCGGCACGGCCGTACTCCCGTCCGGACGCACCTCGGGGAGAGGCTCCACTTGTCCGGCAGGCCAGCCGGTGTGGAGCCATCGCATGTAGCGGTGCAGGCGTCCGACTGCGGCACCCATCACCCGTACCTCCCTCCCAGAGGAAAGAACCCGGCTTGTGTGGCCGGATCGGCTTGATATAGTGCTATTTCAGATGAGACCCGAAAGTAGGATTTTAGCCCGCGCAGTAGCGAAAGAAGGAGAATCGGCGACAGAAGCGAAGCTGCCCCTTCAGATATCGGTGATGGGGACCGATGAGACTCCATGATCGAGCTCACACGTATTAACAGGGAGCCGGTCGTCGTCAATGTCGATCACATCGTGATGGCAGAGACGACGGGCGAGACCCTCTTGACGCTGTACAACGGCGACAAGTTGCGTGTGCTGGAGCCGATCGAGGAGGTGATTCGGCGGGCTGAGGAATTTAAGGCGCGAACCGGCGGAGGAACAGTTCGTCTGGTTCGCGGAAAGTGGGATGACGACTTGAAAGAACGGAGTTAGTGCGAAAGCCCGACGTGGGCGAGGACGTAGAGAAGAAACCACCTGGGAAGAGAGGGTACTGTCAGGCGCCCGTGTGAGGGTGCCGCAACGGTAAACGTTTCTGTGCAAAGAAAGCTCGACACAGCAAGTATCGGCGGACTGGTCCTGGCGGTTGTGGCAATCGTGGGCACCCACCTCATCGAGGGTGGCCACATGGAGCAAATTATTTCGGCCACGTCTGCCCTGATCGTGCTGGGCGGAACCTTCGCGGCGGCGGCCATTCAGTTTTCGATGCCCCAGGTAATCAAGGCGATCAAGGACTTCATGCTCATCGTCCGGCCGCCAGTCGTCGACTTGCAGGGCACCATGGACACGATTTTGGAGCTCGCCAAGTTGAGCCGGCGACAAGGACTGCTCGCCCTCGACCGCGAAGCCCAGAAGATCGACGACCCCTTCCTCAAGAAGGCCCTGATCCTGACCGTCGACGGCATCGAGCCCAAGCAGCTGGCCCACGCCCTGCAGAGCCAAACCAAGTCCATCTACGACTACGAGATCACCTCGTCGAAGTTCTGGGAGGCCGGCGGTGGTTACTCCCCAACCATCGGCGTCTTGGGCGCAGTCCTCGGTCTGATTCACGTCATGGGCCACATCACCGAACCCGAAAAGCTCGGTGCTGGCATCGCCGTTGCCTTTGTCGCCACCCTCTACGGCGTGGGTGTTGCCAACCTTTTCTTGCTGCCTTTTGGTGCCCGCCTCAAGTCGATCGTCCTGGAGAGGATGCGGCGCTATGAAATGATCATCGAGGGCGTCGCGGCAATCGCTGCGAGCGAAAATCCCATGGTCATCAAGGAGCGCCTGGCAGCCTACCTCCTCGACTTGGAGGTCGGTGGTGGCACCGCCGCCGGTAGCGACAGCGGCGAAGACGCGGCCCAGGAAGCCGCCTAGCGCACCGCTAGGGGAAGCAGAACCCCATGTCTGGCGGTGGTGGTTACGAAGAAGAAGGACACGAAAACCACGAGCGGTGGATTGTCTCCTACGCGGACTTCATCACCCTTCTGTTTGCGACCTTTACCGCCCTCTACGCCGTGGCGCAGCAGAACACGTCCAAGGCAGAAGCGTTCGAGCAGTCCATCCAACAGGCCATGAACCAGACGATCTGGGAGAAGATCGTCCAATCCGCAGGTTCAAGCCAGAGCACGACTTCCATCCCGACCCTCCGTGAGAGCGCCGCTCTGCCGAAGCGAAGCTTCATCGTCGCCGAAGAACGCTGCATCGAGACCGCCGTCGAAAAGAAGGAGCGCGAAAAATTCGCCGGTG
>CAZQTQ010000297.1:0-5825 GCA_964596025.1 uncultured Rickettsiales bacterium | reverse complement strand
CTGCTGCTGAGGAGCCTGCTGCTGAGGAGCCTGCTGCTGAGGAGCCTGCTGCTGATGAGCCTGCTGCTGACGAGGCCGCGGACGATGCGGATCCAGCCGAGGAGGCCGGTGAGGAAGAGAGCGGCTAGCCGCTCTCATCTGGACGGCGGGTCCGGCAAGACAAGCGAACGATCCTCCCCTGCGTTGGACTCGTGGTCCGGTCTGGGGAGGGGTGCTTGCAGCGGGAGCGGGAGCTGCCTAGGTGGAGAGGGAACAGTGACCAAGAGTGAACTTGTAGCCCGGCTGGCTGCATCGCGGGACGACCTCAGCCGGAAAGACGCCGAGCGTGTCGTAAACACTATTTTCCGCTGCTTTCGGGAGGCTCTTGAGAGCGGTGAACGCGTGGAGATACGTGGTTTCGGCACCTTCCAGCTACGCACCCGCCCCGCCCGCATCGGCCGAAACCCCAAGACGGGCCAGATGGTTACCGTTGGCGAGAAGCGAGTGCCCTTCTTCCGCGTCGGTAAGGAACTCCGCCAACGGGTCGGCGGCTCGCCGCTTGCGTAGACTGAGGGCCAGGCCGCCGCAGGACTTTCGGCGGTGGTCCCGACCCCGCCGCCTCCGGGAGGAATGATGACCCTACGACGCGTCCTCTGGATCCTCCTCGCCCTGCTCGTTCTCGGGCCCCTTACTCTCTTCTGGTGGCAGAACTCCGCGACGCGGGTGAACTTGCTGTTCTCGCTGGGTGGCGGCTTAGCGTGGGACCTTGGTCCCCAGGGCTTGCCCCTTCCTCTCCTGCTCGTCGCCGCAGTGGGGATCGGTGGCCTTTTCTCGGCTTCGGTCTTGGGGCTTCGTGGGCTGAAGAAGGGTCGGCACAACCGAAGCCTGGAACGCCAGGTCAGTGTGTTGCAAGAGGAGCTCGACTTCGCCCGTCGTCAGATGCGTGAAGCGGCGGCCGAATCAGGTACCAGCAGCAGCCGCTCCGCTCCGTCTGGTGCGGGGGTCGATTCAAGAACCGAGGAGGACTCGCGGTCCTTCGACGACCTCATCTAGGGGCGCAGGTTCGGCCCCTCCTGCCTTCGCCCATGCACTTCAGCCAACGCGTCCTGGTCGCCTTCTTCCTGCTCGTCGTAGCGGGCTTGGTCGGTGCCCTTTGGGGCGGCTACCTCTGGGGCAAGCAGGTCGGCCAAGGCGAGGGGTACGCCTGGGGCATGAGAAAAGGGAGGGTGGAGGCTGCGCGGCAGCTACCCCAGCCGGCCATTGACCGAAAGCACAGCCTCGAAAGCCTCCAGGAGACCTCGGCTTTTGCTCCCCTTGCGGCCGAGGACCCCGAGCGACTTCAAGCCCTTGCCGACCTCCTGAACCGGGCCCCAAGTCCCTGCTTGAAGGCTGCTAAGAAGGGGGTCAGCCTGGCCACGGCCTTAGTCCAGGCCCCGTACCACTGCCCCGCCTTCGCCGAAGGCCAAGTGCGTCTTGCCTGGGCTGCTCTCAACAGTCTGGACGATCCCCAGGAGGCCCTGGCCGCTCTGCGGGTGGAGCGGCGGGCAACCATCGACATCGCCGGCCGGTCGACCAAGGGAGCGGCGGATGCCCCCATCGTGGTCGTCGAGTGGAGTGACTTCGAGTGTCCGTACTGCCGGCGCGCCGGTCCCCTAATGGACCTCCTCATCAAGCGCCGCCCCGGGGTCCGAGTTGTCTACAAGCACCTGCCGCTGAGCTTTCACAAAGCTGCCTTCCCGGCGGCCCTGGCGGTCGAGGCTGCCGCGGAGCAAGGCCAGTTTTGGGCCATGCACGACGCACTCTTCGATCTCGGCCGCTCACTGGGCGATGCCATCGATCCCGATCAGCCGGTTCCCATCGAAGGCCCGGTCCCCTACGAGACCCAAGCGGAAAACCTCGGATTGGACCTCGATCGCTACCGACGGGATTTCCGCTCCGAGGTCCTCCACGGCCGGATTGAGGGGGATGTAGAGGAGGCGCAGCGACTCGGCGTCCGCGGCACTCCGACCCTCTTTGTGGACGGACGCCGCGTCGAAGAGGGCATGGGCATCGAGGTACTCGTCCGCTTGGTCGACAAAGCGATGGGCGAGCGCGAGGGACGATTCTCCTGGGACTTGCAGGCACCGTCGAGGGGAAAGACCGAGCCCAAAGGAGCAGAAGCGGAGCCGCTGGGCGGCTCCAAGGCAGCTGCGAAGCCGTCCGAGGGACAGGGGTCATGAGCCGGGGGCGGCGCGCCAAGCTGAGCCGGGAGCGGCTCGTCGCGGCGCAGATCCTCCTCCGTTTTCTGAAGCGACCGGGCCGGGTTGACCTCTGGATCACCGAAGAAGGAGGCTCTCTGAGTCCCGATGAGGCGCGGCGCCTAAGGGCGCTGGTTTATGGGATCTTCCGCAGCCGCAACTTCCTCGTCGCCCACCTCAATCCCTTCCTTCCCCGCCCGTTTGACTCCCAGGATCCGGTGTTGCGGATGACCCTCTTGTTGGGGACCTACGAGCTCCTCTTCCAGGACTCCGTCCCCGACCGCGCTGCCGTCGATCAGGCGGTCGAGCTGGTCCGTGACCTGGGGCAAGGGGGGAAGACAGGCCTCGTCAATGCGGTCTTGCGTCGGGTTGCTTCCCGTCAGGATCGGCCCAAATTGCCGGACGCTGGCGAGGACCCTGAGGCCTGGTGTGCGGTGTGGACCTCCCATCCTCAGTGGATCTTGGACGAGATGCTGGGTCGCGTTCCGCTCGATGAGTTGCCCGCTTGGTGCGACGCTTCCAATCGCGAGCCGCCCGTGGCCTTGGCTCTTCGGTCTTTCGCTTCGGACGCGGTGGACTTGGTGCAGGCCGGTCTCGTCGTCGAGGCCCGACCTGGCGAACTTATTCCCGAAGCTCTGGTCCTCGATCCCCCGCTCCGTCGGCGCATCGATCGCCTCCCTGGATTCTCGACCGGTGCCTTTTGGGTGCAGGACGAGGGGGCACAGGCCGTCTGCCAGCTCCTCGATCTCCAGCCCGGTCAGTCCGTGCTGGATGCCTGCGCCTCGCCGGGAGGGAAGACCCTGTGGATCGCTCGGGCTGTGGGGCCTGAGGGCCGCGTCCACGCCGTGGATCTGCCCAGCCGGCGTGCTCTGCTTCTGGACAGCGTCGGTCGGGTTGGCTGCAAGCAGGTCACGGCGCATGGCCGCGACCTCATCGCCCATCCCTGGGGAAGCCTTGACGACGACCAGTTGCTGGATGCGGTCCTGCTGGACGCGCCCTGCAGCGGCCTGGGGGTACTTCGACGTCATCCCGAAATTCGCTGGGCCCGAAGAAAGGAGGGTCTCGCAGGCTATGCCGACCGCCAACTGACACTCCTGCGGGCAGTCGCTCCTGCGGTGCGTCCAGGCGGTGCTCTGGTCTATTCGGTTTGCACCTTTAGCATCGCGGAGACCGACGCTGTGATCGGACGTTTTCTCACCGAGACTGACGAGGGAGGAGCCTTCGCGGTGGCTTCCTCGGTCCACGGTGCCGAGCGCCTGCCGCGAGACGCCTACGATGGACAGTTCTTGCGAACCTATCCCCACCGCCACGGAAGCGACGCCTTTTTTGCCGTGCGGCTCGAACGCCGAACTGGGGGGAACTGAGGGTGATGTTGCCCCTTCGAGGTGGTCCGGTCAGCCTGGCCCTTGATTACGATCTGAACGCCCTGGCGCAGGCCCATCGGAACCTGAACGCAACCCTGGAGCAGAGCTGGGCGGCTCTGCTGACGGTGATCTGCGAGCGCTGGCCGGATTGGCCGGTGGAGGTCTGGAGTCAGGTGGTTCCGGACGATGAGTCGAAGGCCAAGTCTCCCTGGAAGCTCAGCTACCGGATTTACTTCGCGGGAGAGGGTCAGGAGAACCCCGAGGTAACGGCCATCGCCAGCTTTCTGGTTCAGGGTCTCGGACGATTTCTCAAGTCAAAAGTTGCAGTGGAGTGGTCGGGTGGGTGTTTCGACTGGAGGCCCTTGTGGGCGATCGATGATGCGCGGGTTTTCCGGCTGCTGGTTCCCGAACAGACGCTAGCGCCCTCGCTCTTCCTTGTAGGGCACTACGGCGGGCTGCCGTCCTACTTTGCGTCGACGGTCGAGTCCTGGCCACTGGCCGATGCCGGGTTGGCGATCGGTCTGGCCGATGTGGACACAGAGTGGTCCCACGGGCCGGGGATTCCTCACTAGCAGACTTGCTCGGCGCGGCCCCAGCCGGTCAGTTCGGCGGAAAAGCGCTCCCAGTCGGCGCCCGAGACCGGCCGTCCCGGCTCCAAGAAACGTCCGCCCTCAACCAAGATCATCGACTCCATCGCCGCGGTCGGGGGACGAGTAGCCCGCCAGAGGGAGGGCAAGAGGTGTATGCGCTCCTTTCGGCTCAGGTGGAGGGTGTGACCAAAGAGCAACTCGAGTCCGCGGACGGGAAAGTCGCTTACTCCTCCCTCAGGTGGGGGCGGAAGGTGAGGCTTGTGATCCGTGATCCGGAGCTCGCTCCCGTCCCAGACGGCAATGCTCTGGCCCGGATGGAAGGCCGCGCTCCAGAGGCGGCGTCCTGACGACCAGATGGAGTAGGCGCCGACGGGGCGGCTGTCCTCGCGGCAGCAGAGGGTGGCGACTGGGCCGGTTTCCTTGCTGAGGAGGAGGGCCATCGCTTCGAGGGGCGGGGGTGCGAAGAGGTCCCAGGCCTGGTCGGCGTTGGCCGCGGGCATCCCGAGCCTGGGGACCAGGAGTTGGCGGCTCTGTTCCGTGAGGATCTCCCCGCCGCAGCGGTTCGAGGCTGTCAAATGGACCACGCGAACCGTTCCGCTGAGCGGATCGCCGCCGCGTGCTGCCTTCCGATCAACCCGTACCGCCGCAGAGCGACTGATTGCGAGATCGACATCGGGACGGAGGTGTCCGCCCAACAATTCGCGGAGAAAGCCGTGGAGGATGGCCAGAGAGGGACTGGGTCCGCGGTGCACGAGGAGGAAGGAGCCAATGCCCATTGGGACCCAAGTCTACCCCACAACGGCGGTTCAGGGACCCCGGGATCCGATTGAAAGGGGAAGGCCAAACCGCTACCCTCCTCCTTCATGGATGCCGCCGGTGCGGGGGCGGGACGACCCCTCCAGATGGCCGACTTAAAAGACGGCCGACGCTTAACCCCGATGTTGCGGCAGTTCCTGGATCTCAAGGAACAGTGCCCCGACGCCCTCTTGCTGTTCCGGATGGGCGACTTCTACGAGCTCTTCTTCGAGGATGCCCAGACCGCGGCACCGCTGCTCGACCTCACCCTGACGGCGCGGGACAAGCTCGGGGAGAACCCCATTCCTATGGCCGGCGTGCCGCACCACGCTGTCCGCGGCTACATCAGGAAGCTGGTGGAGCTGGGCTTGAAGGTCGCCTTGGCGGATCAGGTCGAGGACCCCAAGCTCGCTCGCGGGATTGTAAAGCGGGCCATCACCGAGGTCATCACGCCGGGGCTGATCACGGATCCCGAGAACCTCGACGCCCGGGCCGCAAACTACCTCTGTGCCTTGTGGCAGCCTGCCAAGGGTCCCTTTGGTTTGGCGACGATTGACGTCTCCACCGGGGAGTTCCTGTGCACAGAGATCCAGGACACCCAGTGCCTGGCAGCAGAATTCGATCGGCTCGCACCGCGTGAGGTCCTGATCCCCGAGTCTCTCAGAGGCTCGGACCTCATCTCCAAGCTCACGGTTGGGCTCGGTGAGGTGAGGTGGACCGAGGTCCCAGACCCTACCTTCGACCTCAGCCTCGCCAAGCGAGAGGTCTGTGAGCTCTTTGGTGTCAAGGACCTGCGGGGCTTTGGCCTCGCCGCAGCACGTACATCGCTCCAGGCGGCTGGTGCCGTCCTCGACTACCTT
>CAZQTQ010000296.1:0-5834 GCA_964596025.1 uncultured Rickettsiales bacterium | reverse complement strand
GGCGCGCTCCTCGTGTAGCTCCTCGAGGACAGGATTCTCGACAATCTCCTGTCCCACCAATTCGGCCAACTCGAGATGGGAGAGCTGGAGGAGCTTGATCGCCTGCTGCAGCTGGGGTGTCATCACCAGCTGCTGTGTCATCTTCAGTTGTTGTCGGAGTTCAAGAACCATCGGCGGCGGGGCAACCAGAAAAGTAAAGGGTTTTCAGTAAGTTAGAAAGTAATCCCTCTGTCAGATGCTATCAAGGCCTGACTAGGGCTGTCAAAAGAAACAGGGAAGTTGGCCCGATTGGTGCATGCCTGAGAGCCGAGGCCCCGCAAGCCCTCAGGTGCCGAAGTAGCGCCGAAAGGCCTTCAGCTCCGGCGAAAACACACTCCGCGGACCCGAGAATGCGACCTTGCCATCGAGAAGAACCAGGACTCGATCACAGAGCCCCAACAGGTCGTCGGCTGCATGATCGGTAATGACGAGCGCGGGCCTGGGCGAAGGAAGCTCCGCCAGAGCCTCTCGCAGCCGGCAACGTCCCTCGGGGTCCAGGCCGGCAAAGGGCTCATCCAAGAGCAGGACCTTGGGCTGGAGCAGGAGCGCTCGAGCGACCTCGACCCTGCGCCTCTCTCCGCCCGAAAGAACCGACGCTCTGCGGTCGGCCAGTGCCACAAGCCCCCAGTGCTCCAAGGAGCGGGCAAGCGCTGCGTCGGCCTCGGGGCGGCTCCGAAGGACCGCCGCTGGGGCTCCCAAGGCCGCCCGAAGGTTCTCCTCTACCGTTCGGTCGCCGAAGATCGTCGGCTCTTGGGGAACGTATCCAAGGCCCAGGCGAGCCCTCCGGTATAGCGGGAGGGCCCCGAGGCGCTGCGGTCCCAACTGAACGCTCCCGGCTCGTGCCTTCAAGCGTCCGGAGAGCACATCAAACAGCGTGGTCTTGCCCGCACCGTTGGGCCCCAGAACGGCGAGGCGCTCGCCCGGCCCCACCTCGAAATCGATCCCCTGCACCGTGTCGGCCGGCCCCCACCCCGCCCGGATCCCTCGAACCCGAAGGCGCCCGGGCTCGTGAAGCCGGCGTAGCTTGGCCAGTCCAAAGCGGCTTCGGCTCATGGCTGGGGGACCTCATCGGCCTTGGCCTCCGAAGCCAATGCCTGGGGCGCCACGCCCCCGCCCTCAGCCCCAGGCTCCAAAGCCAAGGCCTTCGAAGCCAAAGCACCAACCCCTTCCAGCGGACAGCCCCCGCAACGGAATCCCTCGTCCCATTCGACTGTCTTCTTCGAACCCCGCAACAGTTCGTCGCCGGCCTGAACCTCCCAGCCCACCAAGGTCAAGTGCAGCGGGCCATCGGGCCAACTTCCCCGGGCTTCCTTGCTCCAAACGTGGCCCCACGGCTCCATCCCAGTCTCACCGTAGAGGTGAAGGTCCAGACCCTCAAAAAATCCGTTTGCCCCCCCCCCGTCCACGGAAAACCGCGCCGTGCGGGCCTGCAAGACCGCGCGGGGCGCGATGGCGAGGCTACCTGTCCACTCCGCGCCCGCAGCCTCGGCAACCCAACCCTCCGGGTCAATGGGCAGAGGGGGAATCGGTGCCGGGGTCGTACAAGCTGCGAGCGGTGTACCCACCAGAAGTGCGACGGCAGCCAGGGCGCGAACCCAGGCCCAGTGCGAGGGCGATCGGCGCACACCGGAGCGAAGATCGCTCACCACCCGATCCGAGAGGAGTTCCACAACCGGTCCCGCGGGAAGGCGTCGCAGGCGGTAACCCCGCCCCTCCCCCACAGCGGTCCAGAGCTCGGCTCTGTTCCGCAGCGCCCAAGCAATCACCGCGTCCGGGGCGCCGATTTCGCCCTCGACCCAGGGAACCGGCCGACGGCCCCGCCGCTTCGCGCTGGCACTGTCGACCAGTACCACGACCGCTCCCCCTCCGCGCAGGTGGCGCGTGGCCTTCCGCCAACCAGCTGGCGAGCGGGCAACGCTTTGGACTCCGTGCCGGCCTCGCAACCAGCGGACAGTCCGTTCGGTACGCGGCAGCCGAGGCCAGGGCGCCGCGACCACCAGCGGCTTCAGACCGCGACGGGCAAGTTCTCGGGCGCCCGCCTCCCAGGGACCAAGGTGGGCGCCAAGGACCACGAGCCCGAAGCGCTCGGGCCCCTCCCTGAGTCCAGCGTCCTCAATGGACAGGCGTCGAGGACAGCCGACCAAGTCGAGGAGGACCCCGCCAAGAGCCCAGCCTCGCGTCGCCGGTCGAACCGGCAGATGCGCGGCGCGGGCCCGGGCTCGGAGGCTTCCAAAAGGCCACATGAGAGTAGCTGCAGCCGCTCCAATGCCGCTTACCAGCGGACGAAGCAGAAAGCGCGGCAGAAAGCGAGCCAAGACCGCCACCAGAATAAGGAGGCCCGTCCCCCCGCAGTCCACGAGGGCTCGACTGTACTTGCTGCTCACGGGATCAGGACTCGGGAGAAATGCCGCCAGGGGCGTCGCTCAAGAGGGAGCCAGCGAGCTGGGCCTCAGCCTCCTCGCCACCGGCCTTCTTCTTGCCGCCCGTCTCGGGGGTTGTCTGGCCCTCTTCCCTGCGCTTCCGGGCGTCCAACGCCGCGCGGACAAAGTGCGCAAAGACTGGGTGAGGCCGATTGGGCTTGCTCTTGTACTCGGGGTGAAACTGGCAGCCAAAGAACCAGGGATGGCCCTCAAGCTCGACGGTCTCGCAGAGCATGCCGTCGGGGCTCGTGCCAGCAGCCTTTAGGCCCGCCCCCGCCAATTGGTCACGGTACTCGTTGTTGACCTCGAACCGGTGGCGATGCCGCTCGTTGATCTCTTCCTCACCGTAGATGCTGTGGGCGAGTGATTTCACCTGGAGCTTGCAGGGGTAAGAACCCAGCCGCATCGTCCCGCCCTTCATGGTGATTTCCTTTTGCTCCGCCATGAGTGCGATGACCGGGTGGCCCGTACTCTCGTCGAACTCGTGACTGTTCGCCTTTTCCAGCCCGAGGACGTGACGGGCAAACTCAACCACGGCGAGCTGCATGCCCAAGCAGATGCCTAAGAAGGGGATGTTGTTCTCCCGAGCATGCCGAATCGCAGCAATTTTCCCCTCCGTCCCGCGCTCACCAAAGCCGCCCGGCACGAGGATGGCGTCGACTTCGTCGAGTTCTGCGGTCTTCCCCTCTTCGATCGCATCCGATGAGATGAACTTGTTCCGAACTCTGGCCCGGTGGGTGATGCCACCGTGCACCAGAGCCTCATTCAAGCTCTTGTAGCTCTCGACGAGGTGAACGTACTTGCCGACAATGCCAATGGTGACCTCGTCCGATGCCTTCGTCAGGCGTTCGACGATGTCTTCCCATACCCCTAGGTCGGGGTGCCGGGTCCAGATGTTCAGGCGGGCACAGACCGCGTCGCCCAGGCCCTCTTTGTGGAACTCCAAGGGGAGCTGGTAGATGCATTCGACGTCGGGAGCCGAAATGACGTTCTCAGCCGGCAGGTTGCAGAACAGGGCGATCTTCGCCTTGATCTCGGCCGGCAAAGGTCCCACAGAACGGCAGAGCAAGAAGTCCGGCTGAATGCCGATCTGACGCAGCTCCTTCACGCTGTGCTGCGTGGGCTTGGTCTTCAGCTCATCCGCCGTCTTGATCCAGGGCACCAGGGTGACGTGGATGTAGAGAACGTTTCCCTCGCCCAAGTCGAAGCGAAGCTGCCGGATGGCCTCGAGGAAGGGCAGGCTCTCAATGTCGCCTACGGTGCCGCCAACTTCCACGATCAAGAGGTCGGTCTTTTCGGTCGGCACACGGAGGATGCGGTTCTTGATCTCGTTGGTGATGTGGGGAATCACCTGGACCGTACGCCCTAGGTACTCGCCGCGCCGCTCCTTTCGGATGACGCTCTCGTAGACCTTGCCCGTCGTGAAGTTGTTGAGCTTGCCGGTGATCTGGTTCGTGAAGCGCTCGTAGTGGCCCAGATCCAGGTCTGTCTCCGCCCCGTCGTCGGTTACATAGACCTCGCCATGCTGATACGGGCTCATCGTCCCCGGATCCACGTTGATGTAGGGATCCATCTTGAGGTGGGCCACGCTGAGGCCGCGGCACTCCATCAGGGCACCGATGGACGCCGAACTCAAGCCCTTGCCGAGGGAGGAGAGAACTCCGCCAGTGACGAAGATGATCTTCGTCTTCATCGGCTTCTTTCCAATCGTCTGCTCAGAATGCACCGACACTCCCATCACCGCGGGATAAGACCCACGGCGGCCTGACCGCACTTGCCCGGATGGGGTGGTTCAGAATCAAACCGCCCCCCGGAACTGCTCGTGGAGGCGGGCCCCAGTATAGCCTGGGGAAGCGTGCAAGCAGAAGGCCCGGACCGCCCTCTTTGCTCCCGAAACAGCGACAGCCGCCTAGCCGGGGGAGGCGAGGCGGCTGCCGTCGAGTTCGATGGGACCAAACGCCTAGCGCTTCGAGAATTGGAAGCGGGCGCGGGCACCCTTCTGGCCGTACTTCTTGCGCTCCTTGATCCGGGCGTCCCGGGTCAAGAAGCCGGCCGCCTTGAGGCTGCCCCGAAGTTCCGCGTTGTACTGAAGTAGCGCGCGGCTGATGCCGTGCTTGATGGCGCCGGCCTGACCGGTGGTGCCACCGCCCCGGACGCGCACCGTCACGTCGAAGCCGTCAACGCTCTCGCACAAAGCAAGAGGCTGCATGAGGATCATCTTGTCCGTCTCACGACGGAAGTACTCGTCGATGTCCCGGCTGTTGATCATGAAGCGACCGGTGCCGGGGCGCATGTAGACCCGCGCAGCAGCCGTCTTGCGGCGGCCCGTTCCGTACCAAGTGGGTGTCTTTTTCGCCATGAATTGAGTTCCTTGGAGGCTAGAGGGGCATCGCCTCGGGCTTCTGAGCAGCGTGCGGATGCTCGGGCCCAGCGTAGACCTTCAGCTTGGTGATCTGGCGCGCAGCCAGTCGGTTCTTGGGGAGCATGCCCTTGACAGCGTGGACAAATATTCGCTTCGGATCCTTCTCGATGAGATCCTCGAAGCTCCACTCGCGGAGACCACTGGGGTAGCCGGAGTAGTTGTAGTACTTCTTTGCAGACCGCTTGTTCCCGGATACCTGAACCTTGTCGGCGTTCACAACGACGACAAAGTCGCCCACGTCGACGTGCGGGCTGAAAATCGGCTTGTGCCGGCCACGGAGCAGCGTCGCGATCTGCGTGGCGAGGCGGCCGAGCGTCTTGCCCTCAGCATCCACGACGTACCAGGAACGCTCGATGGTTCCGTTGTCGACGTCTTCCTTGCGCGGGACCCAAGTCTTCATGGTCATCACCCGGTTCTCTTGTGGTTTTCCAGAGAAACCCAACATCCTTGCGCGACTTCAGTCGCACGGAACGGCGCTTCTACATGAGGCCCCACGAGAGGTCAAGATCGGATTCGCCCCCTTGGGGTCGATCCAAGAAGCCCAAGCGCCGCCTAGAGGGGCTCCGCAGGGAGGGCCCGGAACCACAGGTCGGCATTGCCCATGCGGTAGTCAACCCACAACACGTGGGCCCAGGGCCCGCTGAGTGCAACCTGGGGCTGGTCGGAGATGGCAGTAGCCTGCTGGTCATCGTCGACCCGGCCGTCCTCCGCCCCCCAGGAGTAGCCACCGTCCTCGCTGACCCGGTAGTAGATGTCCGGTTGGACCTCGCCGTCGTGCTCGGCCCCGTAGCGATAGTCGGTCCAGACCATCGCTACGGTGTCCTCACTTCGCACCATTTGGGGACGGATGGAGTGGGCACCCCCAGCGATGTCGCTGTCGATTCGCAACTCAGAGCCCCAGGTCTCGCCGGCGTTCTCGCTCCCTCTGAGGAGAATGCTGTTGCCGCCGTCGC
>CAZQTQ010000295.1:0-5835 GCA_964596025.1 uncultured Rickettsiales bacterium | reverse complement strand
GCAGCACGGGGAGGCGAGGCCTTAGACACATCCTGAGCCTCGCCATCGCCATCCTACCGGTCGTCCTGTACTCCAGCTCCTGCCTCAATCGCCAGCCGGCACCCGAGGGGCCCGTTCCACCGATTCGCCCATTCGAAGCGGTCTGCACCTGGCGGGGCATTCGGCTTCCCGAGGCACCCGCGGAAGCGAGGACTCAGGTACTCCCTGAGACAGCAGGCCGCCTGGCGGTTGGGCCCTCGCCGGACACGGTCTACGCCGACACCGCCCTCCTGGACGGCCCGGACTCTGCGGTGGTTGCCGAGGACTGGAAGAGCGCCAAGGCCCTCATCAGCGGGGACAGGCGGCTGTGGATTTTGCTGGTGGACGCCTCCCTGTGGCGGGGCCACAGCCGGCGATCGCTCTGCGAACGGTTGGGAGAGCTGGGGGGGGAAACCCGGGTCGCAGTGGCTGGCGACCAGAGTACCGCCCTGGGACCCTGGTGCCCCCCGCCAAAGGAGGAACACTCCACCAACGAGGCGCCCAAATGACGGGGAAGAGGGGCCCTCGCAGGGCCAGGCGAAGTGGAGCCCTTCCTTAGACGGACCGCCCCGAAGCCCGCGCCTTGACGTCCTGCAGGTACTTCCGGTACTTCGCCTCGCCCGGCATCAACTCGATGGCACGCTCGAAGTTGTCGATGACCTCGGGCCACTCGTTGCGGACCATCAGCATCTCGCCCTGCTTGAAGAGGAGATCTGCAGCGTTGACGAGCTGCTGAGTCTCGTAGTGCTGCTTCCTTGTTGCCGCCCGGGTCGCCGTCGAAGCCAGCTTCTGGTAGGCGGCCTCACAATTGGACAAGATCTGGTCGCACATCGCCGCCACTTCAGGCGGCAACTCGGCGCCACCGCCAAAGCCCTGATACTCCTTGCGCAGACGTTTGATGGCCACTTCGACCTGTTCGGTTCGCGACGTCCAGTGGATCTCCAGAATTTCGAAGGGATTCTGGCCATCCTGAATCGTCGTCTTCGTCCGCAGGATCTTGAGCCAGCGCTCATGGACGTGGCCCTTGTCCTCAAGATCAACAAAATCCAAGATGGACAACTCCACCAAGGCCATCACGGCAACGAGCGTTAAGCTCCGCCCCAAGGTGGACACGCTGAAGATTTGGCGGAAGCGGTAGCTCTTCTCAATCAGCACCTGCGTCAGGCCCCGCTCCTTCTTGTTCAGCCGGTAATCGTCCCAGTTCACGCCCTCGGCGACCACAACGTAACGGTCGAGAAGCGGCGCACACTTCTCTTTGATCGCCTCCGGCTTCATCGACGCGTATCTCTTCTTGTAGTGGCCAAAGAGGAAGCCAGGGCTCCGCATCGGGGGGTTCACAAAGCTCCGATCCAGCGCCGGCAACTCGAAGAAGGAAAACTGCCCCTCGCCCGATGTCATTATGGCGCGGGTGATGATCTCTACCTGGGTCATGAGCGCTAGGACCATCTTTGGGAAGGTGAGGACCCCCATCTCGATGAGGCACTCGCCTTGCTGCATGCCGCTCTCGTTCATCATCGTCAGGCTCTTGCGCAGGTTCTCTTCGCTCAGCTTCCCGGCCCGAGCCAGGAGTACCCCGAGGCACTCCTCCTCGACGACGGGATCGTTGAGCCACTGGACGATGCCGCCCTTCTTGACGAAGCCCAGGCGCCGCCCGGTCCCGCCCGTGACCTCCAGAATGCCGGTGCTCTTCAGGCGGTAGAGCTCCATTAAGACCCCCGTCAGGCTGTCCTCGTTGAGCTCCCCGCGGTGGCTCGGTTCGCCAAGGACCGAGGTGTCGACGGGGCCGGTGTTCCCTCCCATCGCACGTCCCGCCGCCCCCCCAGCACTCAGGCTCATGCCCTGGGGTACGTTGGCGGTGACCTTGAATCGGCCCGAGACCAACATCGACTCCACCAGGCGACCGATGAAGCGGTAGAAGCCCTCCAATCGGGCCATCCCGTCCCCCTCTTCGGCGCGGAGCGAGACCACGGCCGTAGTCCCCATGGGCTGGACAACCTGACCGAAGACGCTGACAACCTCACCCAAGACCGGCACCAAGAACTGGATCTCGACCTCCTGGCCGGCAGCCAGAGGTTCGGCGCAAGGGATCGTGTATTGCCCCTGCCCTACCGAAGTACGGTAGGCCTCCAGAAACTCGAAAAGATCGGTGTACTGAATGGGGATGGTGACCAACACCGCCTGCCTTGCCCCTCCTGGGATCCGAAGCCGGGGCGGCTCAGATACCGTTCAAGCCCCAATCGTACTCCGAGTAGTGGACAGTAAAGGCATCTCCGACAAGGAAGTCTCGTCCCGACGGCGTCGCGTAGCGGGCAAATACCCGCAAGACGGCAGACTCTCGCTCCGATCGCCTTGAGCTTTGGCCGAGTTCCGGGGTGTCCCCCCACCCAACGAAATCGCTTCCGTACCACTCGAGGATCTTGCTGAGGTGCACCTTGCCCGCCGCCACGTCGACCCGGTTCTTGTCCGGATTCCGGAAGAAGGCCTGACTGTAAGCCTCCAGGTCCTCGTCGAGAGTCTCAGGGACGAGCGGACGGTTCGGCAGAAGAGGACAGGACCGGGCGGCGCAGACCAACACGAAATGACACCGGGGCTCGCCCAAGTGCTTTCGGAGTTGGCTGTGTTCGATGTAGTTGAGCGAGACCTTCCTGCTGGCCACGGTCCAGCGGGCGTTCTCCCAGGGATTGGGCTGAATGTCGCGAATGGACGCAATGGGGAAGACCTCAGCGATCGTCTTCAGGGTCAGCGCGTTGTAGACGTTGATGTAGAAGGCGATCCGCTGAGCGCGAGTCCAGCGGCCTAGGGCTTCTGGCGGGAGCGAAGCCACGGATGCCAAGAAGCGATCGAGCCGGGCATCGCCCGCAACGGTGGCGTAGTTGACCCTCCCCTTGGCATCGACGACCTGGGCCAAGACTCGGGCGTAGTCCCTGTAACCGTGATCGAAAGACGCGGACGTCGAGGACTGTGCCTTGGCCTCACGAGGGCCCTGGGCCCCCCCAGCGCCCGAGCTGAGGACGAAAGCAAGGACCAAGAGGGGAACGGAAAGCGAACGGGCCGCAGGAGGGCCCGCCACTAGGGCACCACCACAGGACCGCCTGCCGTCACCGCGCTCAGCACCCCCGGGTCTGTGCCTGCCTGCGGTCCAGGCCGAGGACGGGCCGGCTTGAACAATCCGTTCTCTTGCAGCACACCCTCAACGGCGCAGCCTTCGTAGCCCTTGGCCTCCCACCACGCGTCCCAAGACGAGCGGCGGGGAAGGAACTCAAGGTGGTCGAGGCGCCAACCTCCGCCGCCGGCAAGCTCTTGGAGGCCAAGCTTGAGCCCCCGCCGGGAGTCGTAGGCAATCCGCTGATCCTCGCGCCCCTCGGCCAAGGGGTGGCAGAGGGTCCAGGGCGGCGGAAAGAGATCCCGGAACGAGAGCAAGAGGAGATGAAGGTCTTCGTTGTGGGGTTGCCCATCGAACCCCCGCAGGAGAACGCCAACCACCTGCTCTCCTTCCTCAGACGAGGCCTTGGACGACCCCGCAAGCTTGGGCCCAAAGGGCCGGGGACCGGGCGGCGGGGGTAGGGGGACCAGCCTCGACGCCCGGGAAACCGGCCGCTTGGACTCCAGTCCAAACGACTCATCGGCGAGGAACCAGGCGGTGAGAGGCGCGTCACTGACTCCCTTGCGGTCAGTGTCCATGAATACCAGGACCTCGAGGCCAGGCTGGCCCCAACGGGTGCGCTGGCGGGTGAAGCGCTCGGTGTCGTAGCGGCGGGTCATCGAGGCCAAAGGCAGGCCCCCGGAGGAGTCGCGAACCTCGGCGAATACATCGGTATGCAGACCGCCGAAATGAGAGACAACGGTGGGGGCGGGGGGACCCTCTAGAGGAGGCACTTCACCTTGTGGGGGCGAGCTGACAGCGGGTACATGGGCGCAGGCGCCGAGCAGCAAGGCACAGCCCAGCGCGCAGAAAGCCCTGCGCATCCGGGGTCCTCTACCTGGGGCCATCCTCAATTGCACCGTTGGCTCGTCACCTCCTGAGCGACCATCTCGCCCAACTCCGCCGCCTGCTGGTCTGCAGCCTGGGCGAGGGCTTTGGCCTCCTCAACTTGGAACCCATCAGCCAACCCATCAGCCACCTTGTTGGCCTCAGCCGCCTGCTTGATCGCTTCGGACAATCGCTTGCAAACTTGAGTGCGTTCCCCCTTCATTTTCGCCTCCATAGCCCAGAGGTATCCCCGCAGGCCCTCGACGTACCGCAGGCGGGCGGTAACCCAGGGGAGGATCGGAGCCACGGGCTCGCCGGCCTTGGTGAACTTGTTGGCCGCCATCTGCCAGCAGGTGACCGAGGAAACAAGTCCCTCGTAGAGCTGGTTCAGCGGAGCCCGGTTGTCCATGTCCCGCTTCCAGTGCGAGTCGCCCTGAAGGCAGCGCTCCGCCACCTTCACGGTCTTCATGACGTCGTCGACGGCCACGCCACGGGCCGCCAACTCGTCGACGAGCGGCTGCAGCTTGAGGGGCTTGGCTTTCTTGGCCACAGCGACCGGAGTGGGAAGCAAGAGGGCGACGAGGAGAAAGAGAGGACCAACTAAGCGCAACACAGCATCTCCGGGGAGCAGGGGCGGCGGGGGGGCTCTGAAGGGAGAGGACCGAACCGAGCGGGTGCCCGGACCAGATCTCCCTCAGATCATAGCGGAGTCCGCCGATCCGGTCACTCGGGAAGCGTGGAGTTCTCGTCCCGTCCGGGAAAACCAGTCCAGCGACACTCCAGAGGGACAGCCCGTTGCCCACCGTCAGGCTGGCTGACGAGCGACTCGGAGCGGACAGTGACCGTCTCCAACTCCCCGGTAAGGTGGGGGAAGAGCAGGGCCTGAATCTCCTCGCAGCTCACCTCGCGGGGCTGCACCGGCCGCATGATGTAGGTGGTGGGCTCGTTGTTGTTGGAGTGGACCTCGAAGGAAAAACCAGCACCGGAGACGTCCGAGATCGTTCCGAAGAAGGAATCTACGCCAGCGGCTCCGGACACCCACTGGGCCGCACGTTGCCCCCCAAGAAACAGCAGGACAGCGCCCGCCGCGGCGGCAAATGCCCCCAGAGCCAGGCAACCCAGACAGCCCGCGAGAATGGGCTGGTCATCGACGAAAGCTCTGAAACCCTTGTTCGCCATGGTTCTGGGGTGCAATCCGCGCTGTACAGATGTCCTAGGACCTCTCGCGGCCCGCCTCCCATACGGCCTGGTGGAGCAGTTCGATGGCGGCGACGACTTCGGCACGGCGGGTGTCGGGAAGACGTCCCAAGAGGTCGTCGTAGAGAGAGCGGTCGGCGCGCTCGAGGGCATCGACCAACTCAGTTCCCTTCTCGGTCAGGAAGGCGCGGGTGGCACGGCCGTCGGTCCGGTCCGGTCGTCGATCCAAGAGCCCCATTCTCTTGAGGGGAGCGACCAACCGGGTGACGGTGGACTGGGCCAGGCCGAGGTTCGCGGCCAGGGACTGCATGCGCAAGGAACCGGCGTCCATCAGGGCCAAGAGTGCGTGGGCTTGGGGGAGGGTGAGTTCTAGCTCGGACTTAACCTGGCGTTCGAGCAGTTGAAGCCTCCGAACGAGGTCGGACATGCGGCGGGAAAAAGGCAAGTCGGCCGGGGCCCGGACGTCGGGGGGGAAGAGGTACTGCTCTTTGAGCGTCGTAGCCGGCTGCATCGGCGACGTGGTGGGCGCCTGGGCGGGCGTGGGGCGGAACGTCTCGCCCGGGGCCGGAGCCTTCGCCTGGACAGGGGCAGTCTCGAGCGCAGGCGCGGACGGGGTCCGGAGTCGAGCCGCTGCAGGAGCCTCAGGCTCC
>CAZQTQ010000294.1:1301-5855 GCA_964596025.1 uncultured Rickettsiales bacterium | reverse complement strand
GGCTGGTGTGGTGGGCTTTGGGCGCGCCGCAGAGCTCGCAGCGGCCCGCGTGCAACCCGCGGCGATGGCCAAGATTGCTGCCTTACGCGACCGACTGGAGTCGAGTATCTGTAGCGACCTCGATGGTGTCGAGGTGAATGGTGACCTGGCCCGCCGCTTGCCAAACACCACGAACTTGAGTTTCTCGAATGTCGACGGCGAGGGTCTCGTCTTAAACCTCGATCTCAAGGGCATCGCCATAAGTACGGGTTCTGCATGTACTTCCGGCTCTCTCGATCCGAGCCATGTTCTGGTGGCTTTGGCAAAGGAAGAGCGTTGGTTGGCAGCAGCCATTCGTTTCAGTCTGGGCGAGTCCAACACCGAACCGGAGGTCGACCGAGTCGCGGCTACTCTCGGTTCGGAGGTCCGTCGCCTTCGGAGATTGTCGGAGGCGCAGTCCGCGTGATCGCTCCGTTGACGCCGGAGGAGTGGGCTGGGGCCGCATCCAACCAACTGCCTGGCCCTGGGCAACGGGTGGTGGTCGCCATGAGCGGCGGCGTGGACTCTTCGGTGGCCGCGGCCCTCCTCCACGAGCGAGGCTGTGAGGTCATCGGCATCACGATGTCCTTGTACGAAGATCCCGACCCTTGTGGCCCCGAGGGTGGGTGCTGCACCCCCGAAGATATCTTGGACGCGCGGCGCGTCTGCGCCGATTTGGGCATCCCCCACTACCTCCTCAACTACCGGGACGCTTTCGAAGAGGCCGTCATCGCGCCCTTTGTCGATGCTTATCGCCGGGGAGAGACCCCGAACCCCTGCGCTCGCTGCAACCACCATCTCAAGTTTGACCGGCTCCTCCGCCGCGCCCTCCAGCTCGATGCACCCTGGCTTGCGACGGGGCATTACGCCCGGAGGGTGCTGGATGGCCAGGGGAGGAGCCGCTTGCTCCGGGGGGTCGACCCGGCCAAGGACCAGAGCTACTTCCTGTACGGCACCCGCTCCCGGGCCTTGGACCGGCTCTGCTTCCCCCTGGGCCACCTCGACAAGGGTGCAGTACGCGATCACGCCCGTCGTCTCGGCGTCCGGACGAGCGACAAGGCCGACTCCCAGGACATCTGTTTTGTGACCTCCGGTCGTGCGGCGGACTTCGTGGAGCGCCGTGGAGGCGGCGCGGCGAGCGGTCCGATTGTGGACGAGGGCGGAGCGGAACTTGGCCGGCACGACGGCATTCACCGCTTCACGATTGGACAGCGGCGGGGCCTGGGTATCGCCGCGCCCGAGCCGCTCTACGTCACCCGGATTGAAGCTGAAGCGAACCGGGTCGTTGTCGGACCGTCCCGCAACCTCGAGGTCTGGACTCTTCGGGCTCGCGAGTGGAACTGGATTCGCCCCCCAGCACCGAACGAAGGCCTCCTCTCGATCCGCATTCGCTACCGAAGCCGCTCGGTCCCCATTGCCTCGTGGAGCCAACACGACGACGACTTGGACTTCCATTTGGCAGAGCCCGCTCGGGCTGCCGCGCCGGGCCAGGCCGCCGTCGCGTATGGAGGCCCCTCCGGGAATGAGGTACTCGGCGGTGGGACACTCTGCCGCCCGGGAGCCCTGGCGGTCTTGTCGAGGCCTGCGGCGGGAGCGCCTCCGTGACGTGCGCTTCTTCTTCGTGGTACAAAAGCGGGGACTCGTGCGCGCGTGGATGGGGTCTCGTTCGAGACTCCGGCGGAGGTGTTGATGTCCCTGTCCCCAGGCTGGGTAGCCGTGCTGCTTCTGCCTCTCGCCCTGGCCTCTACTGGGTGTGTGAATAGCTGCGAGCAACTCTGCTTCGAGAGTTCCCGTTACATCGATGGATGCCTCGAACACTGGGAAGCTCTGTGGCCGGATCTGGGTTACGACGGCCGCTACGACACCAACGACGAGGTTTCGGGCGTTGCAGCTGGTGATCCCTACCAGAATGGTCCGGTCCAGGAGTACCAAGAACGTTGCAGAGCTCGCTATTCAGCGGCTGAGTACTTCTCTGGCCCGAGCGCCCTTCGTGCGATCCGGGAGGCTTGTGCCCAGGATCTGCAGGCCGTGGCCTCCGCCGGCAACTGTAGCGACTACCTTCCCAATGACATCGAACTCGATCCTACCGAAGGGGACAACGGCGTAGCACCCCGCCCCGGTGGCTGATTTGGGTCCTGCCGCCCCCCCCCAACGGGACACGAGAGGAAGCCCATCCATGCACCGTAGGCGACTGCGACCCCGGTTGGTCCTGCTGGTAGCCATAGGCCTGCTTTGGACCGCCTGTGCAACTACCGGTGGAGGCGGGAAGGGCGGCAAGAAACCAGACGCCCTCGCCGGCCTGGTTCTGAACCCCGAAGGCCGGCCCGTCGCCTTTGTGAAGGTGATGGTCGTGCCTCAGGCTCCGGCCTCCGAGGCGAGCCGGTCCGGCAAGCTGGTCGAGGCTCTCCCGGCAGGCAGTCGAGGGCTTGCCGTCACCACGGAGGGGGGGCGCTGGTTGGTCGACCACCTGAGCGACGAGCTCGGCGCTGACCTCGGCCTCCCGCGCGGCTTCTACTACGAGGTCACCGTCTACAAGCCGGGGTTCCACGTCTGGAAGGACTCCGTCCTGTACGAAAAGGGCACCCTGGACGTTGACGTCACTCTCTATCCCGACACCATCGACGTTGAAGACATTGGCCACATGGTCGACACCGCCATCGGCGACACCAACACAGGAACCGGTGTCCTGAGGCAGGGTGAATAAGGGAGCACTCCCCAGGCTGGGGAGCCGTCAGGCGGGGCGATGACACAGGGGCTCGGCGTCCAGGGTGAGTTTCGACTCCTCCAGAAGATCGGGGAGGGGGGCATGGCCGATGTCTTCCTGGCCGAACGGCTTGGGGACGACGGCTTCCGGACGCGAGTGGCCCTCAAACGCCTTCATCGCGGACTCGCGATGGACTCCTACTTCATTCGCCAGTTGATTCGAGAGGCCCGCCTCCTCGGCCAATTGGAACACGCCAACATCGTCAAGGTCTACGACCTCAGGCGTATCGGTGACGAGTACTACGTCGTCATGGAGTATGTGGACGGGATTGACCTCGCAGGGGTCATCGGTGTTCACCGCAAGCGCAACACAAGGGTTCCACGTCCCTTCTTTTTTCACGTCGCGCTGAGTTTGGCCGAGTCGCTCGCTTACGCCCACTCGGCTGTCGACGAAGCGGGGGAACCCACCCCACTGATCCACCGGGACATTAAGCCGAGCAACGTGATGCTGAGTCGCCGCGGCATCGTCAAGCTGACCGACTTCGGCATTGCACACGTCGGTGACGGCTCGATCACCGGCGGGCTGGTCCAAGGCACTGCGAACTATATGTCGCCGGAGCAGGCCTATGGCGAAGAGCGGCTGACTTCTGCCTCGGATGTCTACTCCTTGGGTGCGGTCTTCTACGAAATGTTGACCGGCCAGCCCCTCAACGATGGCGACAACTACCTCAAGGCCATTCACCAGGTTCGCGAGCGCGTCGTGAGCCTCGACGAGCTTGCCGAGGTGGGGCTCGAGCCGGGCCTTCGGATGGTCATCGCCAAGATGCTGGCCCGTGACGTCAAAGACCGGTACCAGGACACGGAATCGGTCCGGAATGATCTTCAGTTCGTTGCTGATCGACTCAAGATTGACCTTAGCGGGCACCGCATTCGCACCTATGTGCAGCGCTTGATGGGGATCCTCGGGCGTGCGCCGGATCGAGCAACCCTGAGCAACATGAAGGCCGATCCGGCGTTGATGCCTGGGGCCTCTCCCCCGATGCCTACGCCTTCGGTTGGCTCAGCGGTCGCCCTTCCGGCCACTGGAGACTTGGGTTCGACGGACCCTGCGTCCTCACCTCCGTCTTCCCCGGATGCCAGCAAGGGTCCAGTGACGATGGCGGTCGAGAAGGACTTTCTCGACTCGAAGTGGGCTGAAGAACAACTGAAGGCGGCGGGCGAGGCGGGGGATGACCTGGGACCCGAGGGGACGGTGGTCAGTGCGGCTGACCTCGCGGCGCCGGTGGATTCCGAGGCCAGTGTCCGGCCGCCGTCGACCGGGGACGCGCCGACGGGGAGTTCCACTGTCGCCCTCGACCCCGACACGCTTTCAGGACGGGAGGCCGGTCCTGGTGGTCCCCTCCATCGCGCCGAGAGCCCCGGCCCAGCTCCTTCCGGTGATTGGGACGACGCCGCAACCCGTGTCTACGACGGACAGAGTCCGGCCGAATCCGGGGTGATGGGGGCCGCGGGGCCCAGCCACACGGCGGCAACACTCCAGGCTCCGCCGCCCGCTGGCCAGATGGAAGGGAATCGCCCCACCTCGCTGGCCGGCGGTCAACTGATGACGACTGCAGCTGAGGTCGACGGCGTGCCGGCGGAGGTGGAGATGATGGCCACCGGTGCGCTGATGCCGGGGAGGCTGGAGGAGGACACCGACGTCGAGACGTGGGCCTTCACTGAGTCTGCGGCGGACACCGCGGTTCCAGTCGGGAAGAGAAGGCGCCGCCGGCAGGGCGGGAAACGCCGCCGCAGGAAGAACAGTCGCCGCCGCCGGCCGATTCCCCCGTTAAT
>CAZQTQ010000294.1:0-1291 GCA_964596025.1 uncultured Rickettsiales bacterium | reverse complement strand
ACACCGGCACCTACACCGGCACTGGGGCGGCCAGATTTTGGTTCTGTTTTGCGCGATTCTCTTAGCTGTAGCCCTTCGCCCGAAGAAAAAGTCGGAGAGGAACCCGCAGACCAGTACTGTCGTCATCGTTGTAGAAAACACCGCCTCGGAGAACCGAGGAGCGCCCCTTCGACCCGAACCCGCTATCCTCACCCGCTGGGCAGAGACGAGCTGAGATGAAGACCTACCCGTTCCAGCGCGGTGAATTCACCGTCCTTCGGAAGATCGGTGACGGCGGTATGGCTGAGGTCTTCCTCGCGGAGCGGGGAGGGGACGAGGGCTTCAAGACGCTCGTGGCGATGAAGCGCCTCCATGCCGGTTTCGCCCTGGACCAGTACTTCATCCGGCAACTCGTCCAGGAGGGGAAGCTCCTCGGGCAGATGCAGCACAGCAACATCGTGCGTGTGCACGATCTCCGGCGCATCGAGGACGAGTACTTCATCGTCATGGAGTACATCGACGGCCTCGACTTGGCGCAGGTGGTTCAGGTCCACCGTGACCACGACATGCGGCTGCCGCTCGCTGTCTACTTCCACGTTGCTCTGGCTCTGTGTGAAGCCCTCGAATACGCCCACACCGCCCGCGACTTCGACGGCAAGCCGATGCGTCTCATCCACCGCGACATCAAGCCGAGCAACGTCCTCTTGAGTCACCGCGGCATCGTCAAGCTGACCGACTTTGGCATTGCCCGGGTTGGGGACGCTTCGAACACGGGTTCGGTGGTCAAGGGGACCGCGAACTACATGTCCCCTGAACAGGCGAGCGGGGAGCAGACCCTCACCCCGGCGTCGGACATCTTTAGTCTCGGTGCGGTCTTCTGGGAGATGCTGACCCTCGAGAAGCTCGTTGATGGGACGAACTACCTGAACGTCATTCACGCCATCAAGGAGCTGAATGTCGGGCTAAAGGACATCACCCGCAAGGGAATCGAACCCGGCCTCCGAATGATTCTCCTCCGGATGCTCGCCCGCAAACGGGACCTCCGCTACCAGAGCATGGGTCTGGTGTTGAAGGACCTGCGCTTCGTGGCCGACCAGATGAAGGTGGATCTGGCCCCGTCTAGTCTTCGGGACTACATGTCGAAGGTCACTAACATTGCGCGGGCCGCAGCGGCGGATTTAGCCGATCAGGCCGCTGGCGATGAACCCGGCCCAGTGAGCGGAGGAGTTGAAACTCCGGCGACGCCGGCTCCTGGGCGCTTCTCGGTCGGGCCCGCCGATCCCTCCTCGCCTACCCAGGTGGCCTCGGGGTC
>CAZQTQ010000293.1:5589-5951 GCA_964596025.1 uncultured Rickettsiales bacterium | reverse complement strand
CGTCTTTCCCAAGATCTTTGAGAAATGCGAACACTGGCTCCTGACTGACGAGCCCTTGCTGCTTACGGCGAAGATCGACGAAGTCACGCCCGAGGGTCAGGTCAAGCTTCTCGCCGACACCGTGCGCTCCCTGGCTGAGGTGAGGGAGTCTGAGACCAAGGAGGTGTGGTTCCGGCTCAACGCTAAGGAAACCGACGACGAGACGCTCGACTCACTGAAGAAGCTGATCGCCGAGTTCCCTGGGGGGGCGCCGACGCGAGTGGAGCTGCACACCGAGGACGATGCCGACGTCGTGATCGCCCTGCCCAAGTACTTCGCCATTCAGCCCAGCCAGGCCATGGTGGAGAAGGCCGAACAGGTCT
>CAZQTQ010000293.1:0-5579 GCA_964596025.1 uncultured Rickettsiales bacterium | reverse complement strand
CTTTGGTCGGCAGGTGACCGCCTTTCGGTAGAACCTCCGGCTCTGCTTTGCTATACGCCGGTTTCCGGGTCTCGTCGAGACCGGGATTGGAGCCGAAATGTACTCGTCCCTCCCCGAAAAATTCGCGCGAGTCGTCCCCTCGGTGGACTTCTGTTCGTTGCGGGCGGTCACCAGCCGATCCGAGGAACTGTCGGTCCGCCAGGACATCGTTCAGCCGCCGCAAGCGGTCGAAGACTCGGGCGTGATGATCAGCGTCCACCACGAGGGCGGTACCGGCTACGCAGGCACGAGTGACGTCAGTGAATCGGGGCTCAGGGCCGCGGTCGACCAGGCAATGAGCTGGGCGGCACGGAGCGCCGGCCGAAGCGTCACCGACTACAGCAAGGTCGAGATGCCCAGCCCACAGGCCGAGTACCGGACGCCGGTGGCCAAGCCCTGGGACAGCACCTCGCTTGGGGACAAGCTCGACCTGCTTCGACAGGCCTCGGCCAGCATGAAGATCGACGCCCGCATCGTCGATTGGGAGGCTTCGCTTTGGAACACGGAGGTGGAGAGCCTCTACCTCACAGCCGAAGGGGGGCGGGCGCACCAGCGGTTCAGCCTGCTCGTGCCCGACATGCGGATTGTGGCCAACGAGGGCACGGAGACGGAGCGACGTACCCTTGGGGGGCGGGGGCACTGCCGGCAGGGGGGCCTGGAGATCCTCGACGGGCTGAACTTCGGCCAAGTGGGTCCGATTCTGGCGAAGGAAGCCTTGGAGTTGCTTGACGCTGAAGGCTGCCCTGAGGGCGATCTTGACCTCGTCCTCTATCCCGACCAGATGATCCTCCAGATCCACGAGAGCATCGGCCACCCCCTGGAGCTGGACCGCATTCTCGGCGACGAGCGGAACTACGCCGGCACGAGCTTTGTGACCTTGGACATGTTCGGGAGCTACCGCTACGGAAGCGAACTCTTGAACATCACCTACGATCCCAGCCGGAGGGGCGAGTTCGCGAGCTATGCCGTGGACGACGAAGGGCAGGAAGCGAGCCGGAAGTACATCATCAAGGATGGACTTCTCGAGCGGCCCCTGGGTGGGGTCGTCTCCCAGGCGCGGGCTGGCGGTATCGACGGTGTGGCCAACGCCCGGGCAACGAGCTGGAATCGGCCAGCGATCGACCGCATGGCCAATCTCAACCTGGAAGCAGGAACCTTGACCGAAGAGGAGCTGATTTCCCAGGTGGAGTTCGGCGTTGCGATGAAAACCAACTGCTCTTGGTCCATCGACGACAGCCGCAATAAGTTCCAGTTTGGCTGTGAGTACGGCCGACTCATTGAGAACGGCGAGCTGAGCCGTGTGGTGCGCAAGCCGAACTACAGGGGCATCTCGGCCACGTTCTGGCGAGCGCTCAAGGGCGTCGGTGATGAGAGCACGGTGGAGGTTCTCGGCAGCCCCTTCTGCGGCAAGGGCGAGCCCAACCAGGTCATTCGGGTGGGTCACGCCTCGCCCCTTTGCTTGTTCGACCGGGTGTCGATCTTTGGCGGTGCCTAGGCCATGCAAGACGGATACTTCACACTGATCGACCGTCTCTGCGCTGGCCTGTCCGGGCGCGAGGTCCTCTGTTCCACCTTCGAGGGGGAAGACTCCGACTTCGTCCGCTTCAACCAGGGGGCAGTGCGCCAGGCGGGGCACGTTCGCCAGGGCAGCGTTGGCCTTGAGTTGATCGTCGGCGCGCGCCACGCCCGGGCCCAGTTCTCGCTTGCAGGGGACCCTGAGGGCGACTGGGAGCGCGCCACTGCGGTGCTCCGGCGCCTTAGGGACAGTCTCCCCCACCTCCCCGACGACCCCTACCTCCTCTACAGCCAGGACCTCCAGAACACGGAGTCGGTGAAGCCGAAAGCGCTGCCGTCTCGCGAGGAGGTTGTGGATGCCGTCGTAGCGGCGGGTGAGAGCCGCGACTTTGTCGGAATCTACGCCGCGGGCGACATTGGCGCCGGCTTCGCCAACTCGTTGGGCCAGCGCAACTGGTTTCGCTGCTCCTCCTTCCACCTTGACTGGAGCCTCTACCACCAGAAGGACAAGGCAGTGAAGTGCGGCTATGCCGACTTCCAATGGGACCCACAGCTCTTCGAGCGCAAGCTGGCCTCGGCTGACGAGCAGCTCGCCATCCTGAGCCGGCCCGCCCGTACCATCGATCCGGGCCGCTACCGGGTCTACCTCGCTCCTGCTGCGCTCAGCGAGTTGGTAGGGCTCCTGGGCTGGGGAGGCTTCGGTCTGAAAGACCACATGACCAAGCAGAGCCCGCTCTTGAAAGCGGTCGCAGGAGAGGCCCGCTTGGCCAACTGCATCTCGCTGAGCGAGAACACCTGCGAGGGACTGGCTCCCGCGTTTCAGCGCTCGGGCTTCATCAAGCCCGAACGGGTGCCCCTGTTCGAGGATGGTGGCTACGAACAGGCGCTCATCAGCCCCCGCAGCGCCAAGGAGTACGGCACGGCCACCAACGGCGCCAACGACCACGAGCACCCGGAGTCATTGGACTTGGGTCCAGGCGATCTCGCGCAAAGCGATGTCCTTGGAGAGATGGGTACCGGTATCTACGTCAACAACCTCTGGTACCTGAACTACAGCGACCGGCCGAACTGCCGGGTGACGGGAATGACGCGCTTTGCGACCTTCTGGGCCGAAAATGGCCAGATTGTGGCGCCGATCAACGTCATGCGCTTTGACGAGACCCTGTACCGGACCTTGGGCACCCAACTCGTGGGCCTAACCCAGGAGCGGGACTTCTTGCCCGACGCCGGCACCTACGAGCGGCGCTCGACCAGCAGTACGCGCATGCCCGGCGCCTTGATCGACGGATTCTCCTTCACTCTGTAACCGGCGCAGCCGTCGCCAAGAAGTCGTCTAGGCCGGCCAGGAGGTCAGGGGCGATCTCCAGGCCGATGTCGTCGTTCTGGACCTGCAGCCAATCGGACTCATTCACGCAGTTCAGGGCGTGGGTTACGCAAGGGTAGATGGCGGTGCGGTGGTCCACTCCGGTTCCTTCGGCGGCGAAGAGGTCGGCCCAGGCCTCCGTCTCGACGGGGGGAACGTTCCAGTCGTATTCGCCCGACACTGCCAAGAGGGGACGGTCCAAGCCGGTTGCTGCGTCGGGAAGTGTGTCGCCGTCGCTCATCCAGTCGAGCCAGAACTGCTGTTCCCAGGCCGGCATCGTGCCGCTGTAGCTGCCGGCGCGCAGCGATTCCACGTCCTCCACCAGCGCTCGGAGGCTTGCCGTCGACGCCGTGACTTGGGAAAGGGTATAGCCGGCCTCAGCGAGCAGGTCCTCGGTGTGTTCGAGTTGGAACTCCAGGATCTCGTCGATGGGCCGGTAGGCCGCGGCGAGCATCACTCCGGCGACCAAGTCGCTGCGCTCCTTCATCATGCGTGGAGGGAACGCCCCGCCCTGGCTGTGTCCGATTAGGACGAGCGCCTCTGCGTCGACCCACTCGTTCAGGGCCAGCGCATCCAGTGCGGCGCTGGCGTCGTCGGAGAAATCGCTGTAGAGCACCTCGCTGAGCACCGGGTAGTTGCTGTCTTCGCAGGAGGCGCAGGTTCGCTTGTCGTAGCGGAAGACGGCGTAGCCTCGTGCGGTGAGGTGTGCGCTCAGCTCGGCGAAGACGGCGAGCTCTTGGGGGTCCGCCAGCGGATAGCTAATGGGCAGGACCTCGTCCCGACCATGCGGTCCGCTGCCGTGGACCAGCACGATCCCCGGAACCCGAGCCCCCTCGCTGCGCTCGGGCAGGCTGAGCGTACCCTCCAGGGTGAAGCCATTGGACTCAAAGTCCATGCCCCGCTCTTCGGCGGGGACTGTGGCCTGGTCTGAGGGCCCCGCCGTCTCGCACCCAACGCCCAAGGTAAAGGCTGCGGCAAAGAGGATGAAGGCCCTCAAACGTAATGTGGTGGGCTCGGCTGACCCGGTTCTCTTGTGTGCGGCGTTCAACTGATGCGTCCTCTCTCCTTGACCAGAGCGTCCCGATCCTGCACTCTCGGCCTCTCTCGCCGCAAGGTCGTCGCTGTGAACTTCCAGCAACTCATCCTCGCTCTCCAGTCATATTGGGCCCAACAAGGGTGTCTGATCGCCCAGCCCTACGACGTGGAGAAGGGGGCGGGCACCGCGAATCCCCACACCGTACTGCGCTGTCTCGGGCCCGAGCCCTGGAAGGTGGCCTACGTCGAGCCCTGCCGACGCCCAACCGACGGGCGCTACGGCGAGAATCCGAACCGACTCGGCTCGTACTATCAGTTCCAGGTCATCCTCAAGCCGTCTCCAAAGGACGTGCTGGAGCGCTACCTCCAGGGGCTGCGCGCGCTCGGCATTCGACCCGAGGACCACGACATCCGTTTCGTCGAGGACGACTGGGAGCAGCCCACCCTTGGGGCGTGGGGCCTCGGCTGGGAGGTCTGGCTCGACGGCATGGAGATCACCCAGTTCACCTACTTCCAGCAAGTTGGTGGGCTGGAGTGCAGGCCCGTCTCGGCCGAGATCACCTACGGCCTCGAGCGCATCGCAATGTACCTCCAGGGCGTCGATCGGGTCTTCGACCTCGAATGGGCCCAAGGCATCAGCTACGGCGAGGTCCACCACCAGACTGAAGTCGAGTGGTCCCGTTACAACTTCGAGGCTGCTGATCCCAAGGTCCTCTTCCAGTTCTTTGATCTCTATCGGGACGAGGCCCTACGGCTTGCCGACAAGGGCTTGGTCTTCCCCGCCTACGATCATGCACTCAAGTGCAGCCACACCTTCAACGTGTTGGATGCCCGCGGCGCCATCAGCGTGTCGGAGCGCGCCGCCTACATTGGCCGCATCCGGGACATCAGTCGGACTTGTGCCGAGGCTTTTGTCGCCGAGCGGGAGCGCCTGGGCTTCCCAATTGTGCAGCAGTACGACGAGACGGCCCAGACCGAGCCGGCGATGCCGACCCTCGACGACACTGGGTTCACGACGGAAGACGAGACCTTGGTCGCCACCCTGCCCAAGGGCCTAGGTATGGGCGAGCCCGATCTCGTGCTGGAGCTGGGTACTGAAGAGATCCCCGCCCGCTTTCTCGATCAGGGAGCAGCCGATTTGCTCGATCTGGTGGTCGGTTTCTTGGACGACAAGGGCATTGAGCACGGCGAGGGGCGTTGGATGCACACGCCGCGTCGGCTCGTCGTCTGGGTTCAGGGCCTGAGCAAGCGGAGCCTCGAGAGGGAGGAACTGGTGACCGGCCCTCCGGTACGCATCGCTTTTGACGCCTCGGGTGCGCCGGCGGTCCCCGCGGAGAAGTTCGCTGCGAGCCAAGGCGTCGCTGTCGGCGATCTCGAGCGGGTGGAGACGCCCAAGGGCGAGTACGTGGGGGTTCGCACAACCACGGGTGGTGAGGACACGGCCACGCTGCTTGAGACCCACCTCCCGTCCATCCTGGGCGCACTCTCCTGGCCAAAGTCGATGCGCTGGGGGGCGTACGAGACCCGATTCGTACGCCCAGTGCACTGGATTATGGCGCTGCTTGGGGCCCGCGGCCTACGCTTCGACTTTGCCGGAGTGGCCTCGGGCTCTCTGACGACGGGCCAC
>CAZQTQ010000292.1:0-5952 GCA_964596025.1 uncultured Rickettsiales bacterium | reverse complement strand
AGCTGGCGAGGTGAAGTTCTGCTCAGCGGCTTTCTCACTGTCTACGACGGGGTCTACCTCGTGGCCTCCCCGGTGAGCGACTTCGGTGAAGACCATGCTGGCTGGTCCTACGGCGCCCGCCTGCGGGAGGGGGGCGGAACGAGCGGTTTTGGGGCAGTACCTGATGAGGCTGGCTGTGCCTGTGGAGTTTACGGCCGGGCCCCGCAGGATCCGTTCCGGGCCCCCTTCGTGCTGGGCGTGGCGGGGGTTGCCTTCGTCCTCCTTCGCCGCCGCCGGGAGGGCAGGGCATGACGGTCGTGGTTACCGGAGCGACCGGCCACATTGGCGCCAACTTGGTGCGCTCCCTCCTCAAGGCCGGCCAGCCGGTTCGCGCTCTCTGCCACAACCCCGGACACAACCGCTCGCTGGAGGGGCTCGAGATCGAGCGGGTCGCGGGAGATGTCTTGGAACCGGCCAGCTTGCGGGCCGCCTTTGAGGGAGCAGAGGTCGTCTACCATCTGGCTGCGAAGATCAGCATCGTGGGGGACCCAACCGGCGAGGTCTGGGCAACCAACGTGGCGGGTGCCCGCAACGCAGCCGAGGCCGCTCTGCACTGCGGAGTCCGGCGGTACGTCCACGTCAGCTCCTGTCATGCCTTCGACATGAATCGAAAGGGTGAGGCCATCAGCGAAGAAGCGCCCCGGCCGGGGCCGGGGCATCCCGTCTACGACCGGTCCAAGTTCGCCGGCGAGGGCCAGGTGCGAAGGGTGGTCGAGCAGGGTCTTGATGCCGTCATCGTCAACCCAGCAGGTGTCTTGGGACCCCACGACTACGGCCCGTCTCGGATGGGACAGTTCTTTCTCAAGCTGATCCGCCAGGAGTTGCCGGCGCTCGTCGCTGGGGGCTTTCATTGGGTGGACTCGCGCGACCTCGCCCAAGGGCTCATGGCTGCGGCCGAGCGCGGCCGCAGCGGCGCGAACTACCTGCTTGTTGGCCAGTGGCTGTCGGTGGAGGACCTTGCTGGGATGGCGGCGGTCGTCACCGGTGTTTCTACCCCGGCCTTTGTCTCTCCGATGTGGGCGGCCCGCCTCGGGGCGCCCTTCGTGGCGGCGATTCACAAGCTGAGCGGCGCTGAGCCCCTCTACACCGCTGAAGGACTCCATGCGCTCCGAGCCCACAAGGTGATGTCGGCGGCAAAGGCCGAGGCAGATCTAGGCTGGTCACCACGATCCATCCAGGAGACGGTCGAGGCCGTCTACGCGAGCTTCGCAGAACGCGGCCTGGTCGAGCGGGTCGGGGGCAAGGGCAGGTTCCACGAAAACCTCCTGTGACCGAGCTGGATTTTCACCGCTGGGCCGTCTGGACGGTCTTCGCCTTGGCCGCCCTGACGGTCCTGGGCCTCCAGTTCATCGTCGCGCCCTACGGACGCCACCGACGCAGCGGGTGGGGGCCGACTCTTCCGAATCGTTGGGCCTGGGTGCTGATGGAGTCGCCAGCCTCCCTGCTCTTCTTGGCGATCTACCTCCAGGGGGACCGGGCCAGAGATGCCGTTCCTCTCCTGCTGCTCGGGCTGTGGCAGGTCCACTACGTCCACCGCACCTTCGTCTTCCCCTTCCGCCTACGCGACACCAACAAGAGGATGCCGCTGCTGGTTGCGGCCTTGGGCCTCCTCTTCAACACGCTCAACGCCTACGTCAACGCGCGGTGGATCTCTCACTTTGGGGACTACAGCCAGGGGGTGGCTTGGGCCTGGCTTGGGATGGGCGTCTTTCTGTTCGGTCTCGGTATGGTCCTCAACATCCACAGCGACACGTTGCTGCTACGGCTCCGGGCTCCCGGCCAGAGCGGCTACTCCATCCCGCAGGGCGGTGGATTCCGGTGGGTGACGAGCCCGAATTACCTAGGGGAGCTCATCGAATGGTGCGGTTGGGCGATCGCCACCGGCTCGCTGGCGGGGCTGTCCTTTGCCGTGTACACCGCAGCCAATCTCGGGCCTAGGGCCGTGGCGAATCATCGCTGGTACCGCGAGAACTTCCCTGACTACCCCAAGGAGCGGCGGGTCCTCATTCCGGGCTTGTTCTAGACCGCGCTCTCGCCGGATGCGGGCCTGAGAGCGGCAGGCTGTGGCAGCGGAGGCCGCGGCTCAGTGGCGACCACCGTAGCGCCGCTGTTGCTCCTCCTCGCGGAGCTGGCGAAAGGCCTCGCCCTGCTCTTCGCTGAGGTTCTCGGCGACCTTGTCGTTGGTCTCTTCCCGGAGGGTGTGTGCCTTTTCCCGAGCTTCGCCGAAGGTGTGGTCCTTGCGTGCTTCCTCGAACCAGCCGCTAATCTGGGCGCGCTCGTCGAAGAGCGCCGTCACGAGCTCCTGGCGCTGGCTATCGCCCAAGCCGTGCTTCTCCGCGAAGCCGTTTACGAGTTCGTGGGTGCGTGCGTCCCAACGGGCTCGGCGCTCGGCTCGACGATCCTCTCGGTGGTTGTCCATCTCTGAGCGGATGACGTCGGAGAGGGCGTCACGAACCTCCGGATCGTCCGAATCGAGGATCTCGACGAGATCGGCTGAGCCGATGTTGCCGTCGTCCATCCCCAGCCCTCGGTTAGCCCGGGAGCTGCCGGACACAGGTCGGCGGTCCCCGGTCTTGGGTCCCGATCTCCCGGGTCGACGCAGGGACTGCACCTGCTGCTCCAGCTTATGAATGCGGGCATTGAGAGCCTTGGCTTCGGCTGGCGACCCCGGCTTGGCCGCGGCGCCGGTCGAGAGGGCGACGTCGTCAAGCGCGTGTTCCTGGGCCAGTCGTTCCAGGCGCTTTCCCTGGCGGTACTGGCCCAAGCCCAAGACGACGAATCCAGCCAGGAGCAGCAAGGGGAGTCGTTCATTCATGGCCGCTTAGCCTACACGAGAACCGAAGTGCCCTCTGAGCTTCTTTGCGTTCGGACTATACTCCCGCCATGAGCCTTTTTGGACTTCGACTCCGCTCGGTTGGGGGCTTGGCCTGCCTCGTCGTTGCGGCCGGCCTATTGGGCTCCTGTGGCGCCGAAGGCAGGGACGGGGAGCCTGAGTCCTTCGCTCCGGTGGGCCAGGTGCAGCTTGCGGTCAAGGACTGCGGCTACGGAGACCCAGGGGCTCCCGACTTCAGTCTCGAAGACTCCAACCCGAGTTCGTCCAGCTTCGGCGAAGTCCTCAGCCTGTCCGACTTCGCCGGACGCGTCGCCGTTATCTACTTCGCCCACGCCACCTGAGGCCATTGCGTGTCGCAGTCTGCGACGCTTGGCGACATCTGGACGGCCCACGAAACCGAGTGGCAGGGGCAGGTGCAGTTCCTCACCATCAACGCGGCTGGCTACGAGTCTGGGCTCCCGGAGTACAACAGCGGTCACGATCTCCCGACCTTGCAGGACGATGCCGTAAGCGCGGCCTTTGAGTCCTACAACGCGCACAAGTGGTACCTCTACCTGCTCGACGGGGACCACGTCTTTCGTCTCCTGCACTACAACCTGAGCATTCCCTCGGAGTCCGAGCGGTTGGTCGAGGAGGTCAATGCCCTGGTGGAGGAGCTGCCATGAGACTCCTCCTCCGTGGGTGCATCGCCCTGATAGCAACCGCCCTCGTCGTCTTCGCCTTTGCTTGTGGCGCGGATGTGCCGATTTCGGTGTCGAATCCCCCCGGGCCGGTTGGCGACGACGACACGACCTTTGGGGACGATGACGACGCCGTCGGTGACGACGACGACAGCGCCGAGGTCAGTCCGGGTTGTCTCGACGATCCGGGTCCGGCCCTCGCTGTCGATCTCTGCGCCAGTGAGGCGCCCTGTGTCATGCAGGGCACCGTCGTGTCGGAAATGTTCGGCTTCTCGATGAGCGCTTCCGGCGACTTCGACGGTGACGGCAGCGCCGACTTGGCAGTGGGCGCTCCGGGCTTCGATCGGAGCGATGGCACCGAGGTTGGCCGAGTCGTGCTCTTCACCCAGACTGCACTTCGGACGGCGGACCTGCCGGCCTCGGCGGTGATCGAAGGGACCGCATCGTCCCAGAGCCTTGGCATGGCCGTGAGCTTTGTGGGCGACGTCAACGGTGATGGCGTCGATGACCTGGCGATCGGCATGCCCGGCGAGGGAAGCTCGCCGGTCTATGTCGGGGCTGTCGCCTTGGTCTTTGGTCGCTCTCTCGACGAGTCCCAGGGCACGGTGACTCTGAGCCCAGATGTCCTCATTCGAGGCGAGACCACCTACTCCCGGGTGGGTCGTAGCCTGGCGGCAATGGGTGACATCAACGGCGACGGCTTCGACGACTTCGCCTTTGGCGCCGACCTGGCCATGGTCGGAAGCAGCACCGACACCGGCGGCGATGGGTCGGTCCGCGTCTTCCTAGGGCGTTCCCAGTGGCCTTCGGAGATGACGACGGCGGAAGCCGATCACCGCATTTCGGGGGGTGATACCGGTAGTACTTTGGGTCGGTCGATCGCGGGGGGCGTAGACGTTACGGGCGATGGCGTCCTGGACCTCCTGGTCGGTGAACCGGGCGCAAATTTCTATCAGGGTGCGGCCTGGTTGGTTTCTGGCAGCGCCTTTGCCCTTGGATCGCTTGATGCGAGTATCACAGCGGTTGGGCAGCAGGTTGCTCAGGGACTCAACACCTACGACAACTTCGGCTGGAGCGTGGCGATGGCTGAGGACCTCACGGGTGACGGCGTCGGCGACTTTGCCGTGGGCTCACCGCTCTCCGACACCCCCCAGGACGGCGCAGGGCATGTCGAGGTCTTCGCCGGAGGGCCCAACTGGGCCGACGGCACTGGCGGTGATTCGCTGGCCATACTGACCGGCGAGTGGGACGACTTCGAATTCGGCACTTCGCTGCAGGCAGCTGACCTAAACGGAGACAGTCTGTCCGATCTGGTCGTGGGGGCTATCCAGGCTTGGGAAGGCTTCAACACCAAGGCGGGGCGGGTACATGTTTTCTTCGGAGGTGAGGGGGCTTGGAGCCCAGTCATGCTCAGCGAGAACGCCGAAGTGGACATCACGGGCCCCGCACCCGACGGTTACTTGGGCATGGGCCTCGCGGCCGGAGACCTGAGCGGCGATGGCCGCGTCGATTTGGTTGTGGCGGCTCCCTACAACGACGGCGCCGGGAGCAACACCGGCGCGATTTTCGTCTTTCGCGGCGAGTGAGAGGAGTGTCGTCGGGGGTCCCCAAGGCCGTACACCGTCGCTATACTTCCGGGTCCTATGTCAGCACCTAGTGGAGGTTCAGGGAAAACCCGCGAGCGAATTCTCATCGACCAGGTGGTCATGTGGGTTCGTGGAGGGGTCCTCTTCGTTAAGGGCCGGTTCATTCTGACCCCCGAGGTTCTGCGCTTCATTCCCGACGGCTTCTTGGACAAGCTGGCCGGCGCAGAGCCGTTCGAGCGCCGCCTGGATTCCATCGAGAACCTGGTGGTGGAGAGAAAAGACCTGATCGTTCGCTGTGCGGGGGAGGAACTGAAGTTCCATGGGCCTACAGTGCGGGTCGTGGGAGAACGGCTGGGTGCCGTCTTGATCGAGCGGCAGGAGGCGGGCGGGGGGACAGCTTCCCAGGTGTCCTCGGGGACGGAAGCGCAAGCAAACAGTGTGGCGGGGGCCGAGCGGCCGCCGACGAACCCCGGCAGCCGCCCGATTACGGACGGTGGCCTGAAGGCAGTCTCGTCCCAGGGAGCCTTCGGGGCTGGGGCGCCTGGGGCATCTTGGGCCCAGACGGACTCGATGCCGGCCCTCCGTCCGCCGATGAACCCCGGCAGGTCCTTCCTCAAAGGCGAGCGAGTCCTGGTGTCCGGAGTGGTCGAGGTCCACGTAAGCGCCCTGCTCTCGGTCAAAGGCAACATCACGCTGACCGACCGACGGCTGCGGTTCTCGATCGAGAGCCGCCTCGACCGTCTGGTCGGCAAGGACGCCGAGTTTGAATGGACGGTCAAAGAAGTCGAGGACATTGAGTTCAGCTCCCTGCGCA
>CAZQTQ010000291.1:435-5963 GCA_964596025.1 uncultured Rickettsiales bacterium | reverse complement strand
CCAGCGTCGCGCGCGCCGTGCTGGGCCTGTTCGAGGCATACCGGGAGAACCGTGAATCCGTAGGTACGGTTGGTGGCGGCGACGAAGACGCCCGAGGCGCCGCGACGGCGGGACCGGGGAGGCTTCCCTCTGAAGAGGTGGGCGACCTGATCCAGAGTCACCTGAACTACTTTTCCGATCTCGAGGATGGCGCGAAGAGCCTGTGGCAGGCGGCCCGCCTGAGTCTCGACAGCCTGCACGGTGACCTGCTCCGCTACCTGCGCGAACAATTGATGGTCGACGTGCGGTTCTCACGGGTTGGGCAGGACCCCGGCACCATGAAACGCTACGACCCCGAGCGGCGGGAGCTCACCCTCAGTGAGCTGCTGCCGCCCCGCAGCCGCAACTTCCAGCTGGCACATCAGATCGGCCTCCTCAGCCAACGGGACTGCATCGACAAGCTTCTCTCCTCGTCCTCGTTCTCTTCGCCGGATTCCGAGAACCTCGCCCGGGTAGCGCTCGCCAATTACTTCGCGGGCGCGGTGCTCATGCCTTATGAGCTCTTCCTCGAGGCTGCCCAGCGGGAGCGCTACGACATCGAGCTCCTCGGGCACCGCTTCCGTACCAGCGTCGAGCAGGTCTGCCACCGTCTGACGAGCCTGCGCAGACCGGGCCACGAGGGAGTCCCCTTCCACATGGTGCGCGTCGACATCGCCGGCAACATCAGCAAGCGATTCAGCGCCACGGGGATCCGCTTCGCTCGCTTCGGCGCAGCCTGTCCGCTCTGGAATGTGTTCCAGGCTTTCCTCAACCCAGGGAAGATCCGCGTGCAGCTGTCGACGATGCCGGGAGGAGAGAGCTACTTCTGTTTTGCCACTACCGTTCCCAAGGGCCGCGGCGGCTTTCATGCGCCGCACACGGTGCATGCCATAGGCATCGGCTGCACCGTGGATCGCGCACCGGAGCTGGTCTACGCCGACGGCATCGACCTGAAAAACCTCGAAGCCAGCGTCCCCATCGGCGTTACCTGCCGGCTGTGCGACCGGATGGACTGCGGCCAGCGCGCATTTCCGCCGGTACACCAGCCCATGCGGATCGATCCGAACCTTCGAGGTGTTTCGAGCTTCGTTCCAGTCCTGACATGACCGGCTCCAAAGGCCTTCCATCAAAGCGCTGAGCTTCCCAAGGCCCACGGTCGTGCGGGGCGAAGGAATAGGCGGGGCTTTGCCGCTGGGTGTCTGGCGCACGCTCGCGGGCCCAAAGCGGGCTGAGTGTTAGAGTTGCAGCTAAGGAGGGCCCGTGTCGGAACGGACCACACAGGAAGAACCGACCCTGTTTGAGAGCGAGATCCTGGATCGGATTCGTTTCCCTCCGGAAGAGGACCTGCTGGTCGACACCGTCAACCGTTTCCGGCTGGGCCACGTCCTGCGGCACGTCATGGCGGGCACCGAATGGCGACGGGAGGTGCGGGAGGCGCGCTTGCGCAGGGCGAGCTCCTTGCGGCTCGACGCCACCACCGCCCCAGACATCCATCGCATCCTGCAGGAGACCATGGAGCGGTTGGAGCTGCCGGTTGAGGTGGAGCTTTATCTCGAGAACACCACCGAAGTGAACGCTTCGGCTCACTGGTCGGCCGATCACAACGCACCCTGGTGCTTGAGTGTGTCGAGTGGGGCCATCGAACGCTTCAGCCCCGAGGAACTACGCTTCCTCTTCGGCCACGAGCTGGCTCACCACTACTACGCCCATACGGTCAGCTCCGACATCCGCTTCGCTTTCCGAACCGGTGAGTGGCCCCGTCTCTTGTCCGAACAGCTGCGGGTGTGGCAGCGGCTAGCCGAGTTCAGCGCCGATCGTGCCGGCCTCGCTGCTACCGGTAACCGGCTGGATGTTGCGGTGGCCTGCCTCTTCAAGATCATGTGTGGGCTCGGTCCCCAGCACCTGAGTTTTGACTTGAACGCGCTCTTGGAACAGGCGGAGAAGATCGCCGAAGTGGACAGCCCGGACCTCTTAGGTGAGCGGACCCATCCGCTCATCCCTCTGCGTGCGCGTGCGCTCTACCTGCACCACCGCTCCTTGCGCGACAAGCTGGGTGGGGTGCAGCTGGGTGCGCTGGAGCAGGAGGTCCTGCGCATCGCCCGGCTCATGGACTTGGAGGCTCGAAGCGAGCAAGCGATTCATGCACGGGACTTTCTGGTGGCCGGCGGATTGCTCGTGGCCCATGCCGACGGCGACACCACGCTGCCGGACTACAAACGCAACCTACTCATCGACCTCATAAGCCCCTTCACCGACGATCCCGAAGGTCACCTCCGCGTCATCCGCACACGTGAGGATGCCGAGGTGATGCTTAGGCGATCTGTGACCTGGATTGGGGAGAACCTTGGCGAGGAGCGCTACGAGCTCTTTGCCTTGCTGATCGATCTGGTCGCTGCAACGGGGATCATTGACGAGGGCGAGCGGGTCTTGCTCATCTCACTTGCCGAGGGACTGGCCATTCCGCCGCGTGTCGTCGAAGACTTCCTGCGGAAGGCGCTGGCAGCGTCGGTCTACAGCGCGGCCGCACCTGATCCCGAGCCCTTCGGTCTCGAGGGCTGAGCCGCCCGTTTACTCGCCGCCCCGGCGGCCGTCGACCGTCCCAAAGACGTGGTCCCAGAAGCCGGTGGACACCCCGAAACCTCTGTCGTGGTCTCCGAAGTGGTGCTTCATGTGGCGCTTACGCTGGGCCATCATCACCTGGGCGACGGGGTCCAGCCACGCCGCCTTGGGCGGCCGCACGAAGTGGGTGGCGAAGTGGCTGTAGTCGTAGAGCAGGTAGCCCAAAACCATACCGGCGAAGGCGCCGCTCACCCCCGACGGGGGGAGCATCTGGCCAAAGAGCCAGTAGAAGAAGAAGGCCAGGGGAAGGCTGACCACCGGGACCATGACCAGGCGGAAATAGTCGTCCGGGTACTGGTGGTGGACGCCGTGAAGGTTGAAGTAGATGAGCCGGCTCACCGGGCCGCGGGGCTCGATGTGGAAGAGGAAGCGGTGCAGCGTGTACTCGGTGAGGGTCCAAAAGAGGAGACCGAAGACAAAGCTGAGAGCAAGAGCCGGGACGCCGAAGTCGGTGAGGGAAGCCGCCCCCATCCAAAGGACCACCGGCACATAGATGAGCGCGGGGATGATGGGGTGGACCTTCGAGAAGAACTCGATGAGGTCGTTCTCGAACATCCGCGCGATGGTATGTCGGTGGATCGGCTCCACGGTGTCGAGTCGTTCCGCGACGTCCATGCTCTGTGCCGGTTCGACCACTGAGGGTCCTCCTCTACGCAACCGGCTTCCCCCGAACGCGTGCCCTACTTAGCAGAGGGGCGCGGCTGGGGGAAAGGACTTGTTTGTTCAGCTGTTCTCGGAGAGTTCATAGCCCCGGTCGACGATCTTGGAGATGAGCGGCTTGAGGCCTTGGACGGCCGTTCGTTGCATGTAGAAGCTGAGCCCGCGCAGTCCGCCCAATTCTTCTCCGCCGCCGGCACGCCCCGGGCCGCCGTGGACCATCTGCGGCAGGACAGTACCCGGGCCCGGGCTGTGCTCTGCGACCTTGCTGTGGCCCAGGGTCAGGCGGCCGTTGTGAGCGGCAAGCCCGAGCGTCATCTCGGCGGCAAAGTCCTTGTCGTCGCTGTAGATCGAGGACACGAGCCCGCCCTTGCCGCGGGCGACGCCGGAGCAGGCCTCCTTGGGGTCTCCGGAGTAAGGGATCAGCGTCTGGACGGGTCCGAAGACCTCCAAGTCGTGGACCACACCGGCTGCCTCGACTCCCTTGGCCAGCAGCAGGGTAGGGGTGACGAAGTAGCCCTTCTCACCGTCCACGCCATGCAGCGTCCCGCGCCCGCCGTCGCCGTGGACGAATTCGGTGCAGCTACGGAGCGTCTTGATGCCGCTCTGAACGTCCTTCAACTGCGCTTCGGTTGCCACCGGCCCCATGCGGACCTCCCGGAGACTGGGATCGCCCACACGCACCCGGCTGATCTCCTCGATGAGGTCCTCGCAAGCAGCGTCGACGCTGTCCTCTGGCACGAAGATGCGCCGAATCGCGGTGCACTTTTGGCCGGCCTTCTGCGTCATGTCGCGGGCGACTTCGCGCAGGAAGAGGGCGTAGGCCTCAGAATCCCGGTCCAGGTCGGGGCCGAGCACCGCCGCATTCAGCGAGTCGGCTTCGACGTTGATTCGCACGCCCTTGGCCGCCAGCTCCTCGCGAGTCCGCATCCAAGTCCCGACGCCGGACGAGCCGGTGAAAGCCAAGACGTCTTGGGTCTCCAGGTGGCTAACGAGGTCTCCTGCGCTGCCGCAAACCAAGGACATGACGCCGTCGGGCAGGACGCCATCGTCGACCAAGATGCGGATCATGCGCTCGGTGACTAGGGCTGTACTCGTGGCGGGCTTGGTGACGACCGGCATGCCGGCCAAGAGCGCAGCCGCCGCCTTCTCGCCGAAGCCCCAGCCGGGGAAGTTGTAGGCGTTGATGTGGACGGCCACGCCCTCACGGGGTACCCGGATGTGGCGTCCAACGTAGCGGGGATTGGCGGCCAGCTGCTCGCTCCCCGCCTCCACGAAGAAGTGTGCATCGCCGAGGTCGCGGCTGAGCTTGCCGTAGTAGGCCAAGGTGCCGGTGCAGCCGTCGACGTCGAACTTGGCGTCGCCGCGGGTGTTGCCGCCGTTCTGGATGGCTAACTCGACCAGGGCCTCCCGGTGGGCGTGTAGCGACTTGGCCATGGCGGACAGGAGCTCCCCCCGCTCGGCGAAAGACATCGAGCGCAGGGTGGGGCTGCCAATGTCCCGGGCGTAGGAGAGTGCTGCGCCAAAGTCCAGGCCCTCGGTGGAGGTCTCAGCCAGCGCACCTTCCGTGGTGGGGTTGTACAGCGTTGCGATCCTGCCGCTGCCGCTCTGCCACTTGCCGCAGAGGTAGCTCTCGAGGCGATTCGTCATCGTCGAGTTCCTCCGCTCAGCGCTGGTAGGGGTCGGAGTCGAACTTCACGTACTCGAAGTCGAATCCCTGGTGGTTAATGCCCCTCTTCGGAGGTGCGATCCAGGGTGCGATCTTTCCGGGTTCGAGGCAGGGCTTCATGAGGGAGTGGACGTATGCCTCGTCAGTCTCCGTCGGCAACCATTTGCCCTGCAAACTCTCCCACTGTTCGTCGGTCAAGGGCTGCCCATCTGGCGAATAGTGGTGGTTGGACCAGATGCCTTGGCTGCGGTGGAAGCGCTCGTGGGGCAAGGTGATCTCGAAGTCGATACCTTCCTTCTCAAGGATGCGGTTCCAGGTATTGACGCCGCGCAGGCAGTCGCCGCGGTAGCCGTCGCGCAGGATGAGGTTCATTGCGCGGCGCAGGGGGACCTCTTTGTTCGTCACTGCGCCCCCGTCGGCGGGGTATGTGGCGTCGTAGATGCCCTCGAGTGCCACGTGGTCGGTGATCTTCTTATCCGAACTCTCGTGGTAGCGGCCCTTGAGCCCGGCGGCGAAGTAGGTCGCAGCGTTGCTGGAGTCCTCGCCACCAAAAAGATCCATCGAC
>CAZQTQ010000291.1:0-425 GCA_964596025.1 uncultured Rickettsiales bacterium | reverse complement strand
ACCGAATACCAGCGGTTGACGTAGCGCTGGATGACGTCGAGTGGCAGGCCATCTCGCAGGGTGACGTCTTGGGCCGGGGCCTCCTTCATAAGATCGCAGGTGCGTTGCACGATGCGTCGCAGGCCGGTCTCGCCCACGAACATGTGGTGTGCTTCCTCAGTCAGCATGAACTGGCAGGTGCGGCTGAGCGGATCGAAGCCGCTCTCAGCGAGGGCGCCGAGCTGGTACTTGCCGTCGCGGTCGGTGAACATCGTGAAGCAATAAAAGCTCAGCCAATCGCTGATCGGCTCGTTGAAGGCGCCGAGGATGCGCGGTGAGTCGGGGTTGCCGCTGCGCCTGACCAGCAAGTCCTCGGCCTCCTCGCGCCCGTCGCGCCCGAAGAACTTGTGGAGTAGGTAGACCATGGCCCAGAGGTGGCGGCCTTC
>CAZQTQ010000290.1:0-5970 GCA_964596025.1 uncultured Rickettsiales bacterium | reverse complement strand
CCCCAGAGCCTCCGTCGTTGCCGCCCACGTCTGCCCCAGCTCCGCCTGCTCCGACGGCAACCGAATAGACGGCGCCGGACTCGACCTCATAGCTGCCTGTTGCGTAGCCACCGCCGCCGCCGCTCCCGCCATACCCGCAGCCGCCGCAACCCGATCCGCCGCCTCCACCACTCCCCCAGACCGAGACCGTCAGACCTTCACAGCCCTCAGGCACCTCAAAGGAGAAGGTCCCGGCCGTAGAATAGGTCTGGGACGCCGGAACACACTCGCCAACGGGGAAGAGTTCGCAGATGTAGGGCCGAGTCACCGTGCAGGCGTCGGGGTACCACTCAGCCGCGTCGTCGTGGCCGGTGTAGATGCACTCTCGGCTGGTGTCCTCCCAGTCGGGAGACGAGGGGTCGCCCATGGGGAAATACTCTCCGACTGGAGAGGTGTCCTGCCAGGCCCATCCCGCCGTAGTTTGGCGGTTGAGTCCGATCCAACGCGGATCCGTGGACTGGTAGCCGGCAACCGTCCACAGCCACTCGTTCTCGACCTCCTCGGCCGCCTGCACCAAGTGCCCACCCATGCCCAAACAGGCCGTTGAAGCCGAGTTCCAGTCGACAGCCGTCGGGCAAAAGGCGTAATCGGTACCGTCAAAACTGTGCAGAGTCCCCCCGGAGCAAGTGACACAGCCGGTTTGCTGGTCGCCATCGGCATCGTCGCAGTCCGTCCACGAAGGTTCGTCGTCTTGATCGACGTCCATCAACGCACAGCCCGACTGCCACGCGGCCCCGTGGATGACGGCGTTGTAACCGTTCGACGTCAGATCATCGAGCTCGTCGGCTCCCGTATCCGTGAAGTCGTAGAACAGGACCGTGTCGGAATCGACACCGGAGCCGAGAAGATCAACGGGCGGCGAGAATCCACCGGTGCCGTAGCGATCTACGCTGGACAGCCGAACCGTCTGAAGGGCAACGGGCAGGTGACTGGTCGACTCCGTATTCCCCGAAGCATCGGCCTTCGCCACCAGGCCCCCGTTGTAAATGCCCGAGGTGCTCTCGTCGAGGACCGAAGTGGATTCACCGATCAGCACCCCATTGACCCAGAAGCGAGCGTAGCCAGTCCCATCCGAGGTCATGGCGAAGTGCTGCCATCCTGAGGGCAAGGTGGAGAAGTCCAGCCCGGAGACCTCAAATCGGTAGCGCTGCCCTGTTCCAGAGCAGTCCGGATACATGTAAACCCCAAAGGATCCCTCAGGATTGTGGTGGACCGCGTGGCAGTTGCTGTGGAAGAGGTATCCGCCCGAATCCGCCCAGTCGTAGTCCATCCAGGCCTCGAAGGTCCAATCGAGGTTTCCGCCGGGGAAGGCTACGGACGAACTGATGTCCTCGACATCGGCCCAATCGTCCGCCCCATCGAAGTCCAAGGATGTGCAGTCGGCGTCGTAGCCATCACAGTCTTGGTCGATCCCGTCGTAGGAGATGTCCGTAGCGTCTGGGTGGACGTCCGGGTCCCAGTCGTTGCAGTCCTGCCAAACGGCGGCTCCATCCTGGTCGGAATCCTGGTTCGGGCAGCTGTCGTTCTCCCATGTCGCTCCGCCGCGCCGAATGCCGATGAGCCCTCCTATGGTGTCTTCGGCACTGCAGAGCCCATCACAGCCTCCGCGAACCGCAAGCTCCACATCACAGCCGGAGTCTGCGCTGCCACAAGTTTCACCCTCGGCAGAGTCCCAATGGTCTCGGATGTTCCAGTAGTGACCACTGGTGCCGCCATAGGCCGTATGCAGCCAACCATGGTCCGAATAAACGCCATTCTCATCGACGTCTATCGTCGTTCCTGTCCAATCGGTCATTCCCCAGTGGTGGGAATTTGGATCGGGAACGCCACAGACCGTAGTACCCGTGAGATCCGGTTCGGCGTACGAGCACAGACAGGCCTCTGTCGCCACGCTCGTGTGGGCGTACGCACAAACACCGGACCAGTACCAGTTCGCCTCGACGTTTCCGGTGCCCGCGAAGCGGTAGACCTCAGCTCCAAAGGAATTGATCGTTGCATCATCGAACTTGAAGGTCGCTGAGGACGACCCGACGTTGGCCGTGTTGAGACCCTCAGTGGTCAGCCAACCAGTGTGTGAGGCTCCGATGCCCCGGGCGACAACCGTCCAGCCGCCGTCGTCCATGTCGCAGGAGGCCTGGAAGGCACCGGCACCATCCCCGTCGGGGTCCAGCCAGTAGGTGTCGTTCTCAGCCTCCTCGTTGCCGCTGAGGATACTCAGACAGGACTGGCCCGGAGTGCCTGCGGTGAGCCCATCGCCCCCAGGTGGGTCCTCCTCCTGGGGATCAGTCAGCGGGAAATAGGCGACAACGCTCTCCGAAAGCGTCGAACTGAGCGAGTTGACGATGGCATTACTTACCTGCGACGGCGTCAGCGCGATGTTCCAGAATCGAAGACCGGCAACGGACCCCTCCAGGTAGCCGTCGACGGCGGCCGAGTCGAAAGCGGAACCGTACTGGCCATTGCCGTCCTTCCCGACCATCCACGATCGAGGCAGATTCAGCGTTACAGCTCCAGCAGTCTCGGCGGCGTCGGCCTCCAACTCGCCGTTGACGTAAATCTCGAGTTGGTTCGATCGGTCCACGCTCACAACGATGTGAGACCACTGATCGTTGGAAACCACTCCCGTCTCCGTCGAGGCCCATGTCTGGGTGCTACTACCTCCAGCGCCGCGTATCCCAGCACCGATCGCCCCCCCCGATTCCAAGATGATCTGAACAAACTGGTCGACTGCGTCCCCCCAACTATCACCCCGAACAAGAATGGGGCCCTGTTCCGACCGAGGCTTCAACCAAAGTTCGATGCTGAAGGCGTCGATCAGGACGTAATCGAGTGAGGCGGGTTCTCCCAGGTCGAGGTAGCCGGCTTCCCCGTCCAGTTCCAGAGCCGTGCAGTTGACTACCAGTTCGCTGACCCCGACCTCGACCTCCGCGTAGACCGAGGCCTCCCCATCGGTGACCGTGACCTCACAGGTCCAGGTCTCCCCGTCGGCAGTATTGCTTGCCGGTAAGGTGGCCTCGGTCCCGGAAGGGGTCGTCTCGTCGTCGCGGTACCAGGCATAGCTGGTAGTCAGCGTGTCGACACCCTCATCCGCATCGGGGTCGCTTGACACGACGGTCACCGCACAGACCAAGTCGTCTTCTGGCTGGGGGAGCGGCGGCGTGATTGCGATGACAGGAGCGCTGGGTTCCGAGTTTGCAACGACGATGGGATCGGCTGGACTCACCGACGTGCCCGAAGCCTCGTCGTCCCACGGAGTAGCCACGAGCTGAATGGTGTCACCCTTTTGGAAGGTCGAGGACGACAGGGATTCCCCGTGGTCCGCGTAGGTGACCGGGGCAAACGGTGAGGCACTGTCGTCGTCGTCCCCACCCGCACTGTCGTCGTCGTCACCGGAGTAGGGAGTGACCGTCCAGTCGTAGGAAATGTCCTGGGTGCTCTGGTCGGCAGGATCGGGGTCTTCATACCCCGAGGTGGCGACGACAAAGAGATCCTCATCCGTCTTGGGGTCATTCGACGTAACGGTCACCGAAGCCAATGACGGGGCAGTGTTCAACACGACGACTGCGCTGTCCCCGGCCACCGGCGTTCCTTCGGCGAAAGCGTCTGTTGGAGTCCCTACGACACTCACGGTGTCGCCTTTGTCCCAGTAGTTCGACCCGAGCGTGCACCCGATATCTTCGTGGACCAACGGCGACAGAGCTGTGTCGGCTGGCTGGACAGTCCAGAAGCAATCGACACTCTCCACATCCCCGTCCGCATCGTTCCAACCAACGGTTGCGGCAATGATCGTGTTCCCCTCCACGACCGCCGCCGGGGTCACCAGCAGCGAAGCAATCGACGGGATCGCGTTGGAGACGGTCACCTGGGCCGAGACCAAGGGCACTCCCGATTCGTCGGTGTCGTATGGGGTAGCAGAGCACTGCAAGACGCTGCCTCGTTCGAAGTCGGTGCCCGTAATGGGTGCCGTCTGCACCGACAGGGCAGCGGCACCCCCCTCTGGCGCCACGGTCCACTGGAAGCTGTAGGCCTCGCTGTCATCTGGATCCGGATCGGTCCAACCGCTGGGGGTACAGACAAAGACCGTCGCGACATTCCCGGTCGTCGGAGAGATGGTGAGGCTAAGTGCGACAGGAAGCGTGTTGACCGCAGTGACCGTGTTCGTGACTGCGGACTCCCCCTCGGCTTCGCCGTCGTTGGGGGTAAGGGTGGCGTAGATCTCGTCCCCTTTGTCGAAGGAGCTCCCATCCAAGACCTCGGCGCCCGAGTTGTTGACCAGAACGCCGCTGACGAACCAGTCGAAGGAGACGGTCACTGGGTCTCCGTCGGCGTCCAAGGTCGACACCGAGGCCGTCAGGGTGTCTGCCTCCCGGGGCCCGGGCTCGAGCCCGACAACCAGAGTTGCCGTCGGTGGAGTGTTGAGAATCGTAACCGAAGCCTCAGCCGCTTCCCCAGCACCGCCCGCCGTCTGGCTCGCATACGGGGTAACCCGAACCGTCCACACCTGGTTCTTGGCTGTCTGGCTGGAATCGATGGACTCAAATCCAGTGAGCCCGGTCTGGGCCTCGCCGTCTAGGCTCCACTCCACGGCGTAGACGGCGGCATCCGTGTTGATCTGAACGACGAGCGTGTCGAGGGTCGTGGGCGCGGCCGGAAAGATCTGTACCGTGAGGCTGCGGGCAAAACCGTCGCAGTCTTGGTCGATTGAGTCGTCGGGGTCGTCGGCCCCGGGATGAACGTCGGGGTCTGAGTCGTCGCAGTCGATGTCCTCGTCGCTGACCCCTTCACCGGGCTGCGGGTAGCCGTCGCCGTCCAGATCGATGCCGTCGCCGCCATCGCAGTCCTGGTCGACCCCATCGCCAAAGGGATCGTCCGCCCCGGGGTAGATGGTCCTGTCTTCCGGCGCGCAGTCATCGGCGTCTTGGACGCCATCTTCGTCGAAGTCGTAGAGGGTTTGGGTAGTGGCACAGCCCTGAAAAAGGAGACAGGAGAGAGTGCCGAAAAGCACAAAGCCAACCCAATGAACGTTCATCCAACCGTCCCCACGAGACTGCGGCGCAGGCCGCCTCCCGAATTCACACCTTTCCCCGGTGCCAGATGGGCGTCAAGGGCACAGACTCAACCTACGCCTAGTCCGGCGGCGCCCGACCTGTGGCCTTGTCCCATTGGTGCCTCAGATCCGCGCTCCACTCGGAAGGCCTTCGCCCGGCGAAGCGGCCCTCACGGGTCTCGACGAGGACGCGCTCTTTCGAGACCGTAGTGATCCAAAGGGTGTCCGCCAGGCCCCCGGCAACGTCCTCGCCGAGGTATTCGATCTTCGCCACCTCCGCCCAAGAGAGCAGCAGGCAGAGGTCGAAGCTGCGGTAGCAGAGGACGTCTTCGGACCAAGCCAAGGCGTACCACCCTTCGTCATTTCGGAGCAGGGCGCGGCTCCTCTTAACGGCCCGGAATGTACGCAGAAGGGTCCCAGTCACCCAGATGGCGCCGGCAGTGGCTAAGCCGCGGGCCATCGTAGCGCTGAGGCCGATCTCGGGGCCGAGGAAGAACAGAAAAACAACCGCCGACGCGACGACGTAGGCCGTACAGCCACCACGAAACGGGGGCCACTCGCCCCGGTCGAGACCCACGACCAAGACCCCCTCGCGGCTCGGGAAGGCACCCAAGCGCTCGATCTCGGCCTCATTCAGGCGATCGAAGGGCTTGCAGAAGGCCTCGGCAGGCTGCTCAGTCGGCATCCCACTCCGAACGGGGTTCCCGAGTCATCAGATCGGAAAAGACGGCCTCGACCGACGCGCCGTCGAGGATCCGGCCCACACTCTCGACGATCGGCATGTCGACGCCCAGCCCCGCCGCCCGCTGGGCCAGACTGCGGCTGCGCAGGGCGGCTTCCTCGAGAGGGCAGCTACCCGTCCGGGCCAAGGCGGACCCCGCCTC